>JANPCA010000591.1:0-8535 GCA_031430715.1 Hyphomicrobiales bacterium
TTCCGAGGTCATGCGCCTCATGACCCAGCACCGCATCCGCCATCTGCCGGTGGTCGACAACGGCGTCCTGTGCGGCATCGTTTCCATCGGCGACGTGGTCAAGAGCCGGCTTGAGGACATGGAGATGGAAACCAGCGTGCTCAGGGATTTCGCAGTGGCGCATCATTAGGAAAATTTCCGTGACTGGCCGGCGCGGGGGCACGCGCGCTGGCCAACCGCCGGAAACGGCGTAATTTATCATTACTTACTTTGCCTGTCTGACGGCGCGCTGCCAATGCCTGAGCTTGCGCCCGGTAGTTTAGTATGGCGCATTGTGATCCTTCGGAGTGTGTTACGCTAGGGGACTCTATTCCCCCGCCATCCACCCACCGGCGCCGCGCTGCATGTCAGAAACTTCCGTCTCCGGAGAGACTCCAAATGCTTACCTTTAGTTAAATAAATAAATCGCTTAATTCAGAGGGATCTCTTAAACTGGATTTTAAATTCATCATGTCTTAATGCTCCCAACGGAATCAATGGGGGCTGTAATGAATTTTAAGTTTGATCGCGCCGTCAAGGCGTTTGCTTTGCTGGCGGTATCGGCCGGGTCTTTGTCGTTGGCGGCGGGTACCGCCAATGCGCAAGACTTGCTGAAGTCCAGCAATGCCAGGGAGACGCTGGCTGTCGAGAAGAGTTTCAAGGCCGACAAGACCCTGAAGCGCATGCGCCTGGTCGAGATCGACACCGCGATCATGGAAAAGCAGATTTTGCCCAAGGGCGCCGAAAAAGCGGCCAACCGCGCCGAACGGTCCGCCAAGCTGGCGGGTGAAGTGACCCTGCAACTGTTCAGCGACGTCACAGTGACGCTGAAGGCCAGGCATGTTGAATCGGCCTTCAACGGCGGCGTGGTCTGGAACGCCGGAGCGGGCGGCAGCGACTACGGCATTCTCGTCGTCAACAACGGCAAGGTGACAGGCTCCGTCGAATACAAGGGCCGCAGCTACCTGATCGAGCCGGCCGGACAATGGAATACCCACCGCGTCCGTGAAGTGGATTCGGAAGCCTTTCCGAACGACATCCACATGCCAATCGCCAAGGACGCCAAGGCGGCGGGCGGCAAGCCCAACAAAGGCGGCGGCGGCACCGGTGGTGGCGGCACCGGTGGTGGCGGCACCATCACGCCGCCGGCGGGAACCATTCTCGAGATCAATCTGCTCGGCGCCTACACAGCGCTTGCCTACACAAAGCTGGGCGGCGTGCCTGCCGACAAAATCGCCCTCGACGTTGCCATCGTCAATCAGGGTTATGCCAACAGCAGCGTGCCTCTGCACCTCAACCTGGTGGGTGTGGCCGCCGTCAGCGCCAGCTATAACGAGCGCGGCTACTCGGACTCAGCCCAGCCGCTCTTAGACATCACCTCGGGAACGGGTTTCAACTTCTCCGCCATCCGCAGCCAGCGCACCACCCTGGCCGCCGACCTGGTCACCATCTATGTGGACCGTCCCGAATATTGCGGCGTCGCCTGGGTCAACTCTTCGCTCAGTTCGTCCTACGCCTTCTCGGCCATCAACGCGGCCTGCAACGGAACCGCCTCGCTGGCCCATGAGCTTGGCCACAACATGGCCCTGCGCCACGACCGCTATGTCGAGGCGGCGGCCTCCTCCAGCGTTTACAACTATGGTTTTGTGAGCACGGCCGGACGGTTCCGCGACATCATGGCCTATAACAACCAGTGCACGGCGCTGGGCTATTCCTGCACGCGCATCACCTATTACTCGACACCGGCCAAGACCTACAACGGCTACACCATCGGCATCCCGGCGGGAACCGCGGGTGCCGCCGACGCCACCCGCAAGCTGGCCGAGGGCGCAACTGCGGTTTCGGCCTTCCGCTAACAGACACCGGGCGGGGCGCCATCCCCGCCCGCCAATACTGACACCATGCTGTCACCAGTGACGGCGGCCAACCCTTCCCCCCGGCCCCGGCCCGCCCTATATCAGGGCCATCATGGGTCATTCACGGCAGGACGGCGGTTTCGCCGAGGCACCACAGGCGCCGCTCGCAGGCTATCCCCTCATCCCCATCACCGAGGGGCTGGGGCCCTTGCGGCCGGCATTCACGCCCAATGCCGAATATATCCCCGTCAAGCCGCCCAAGCCCGAGAAATCCGATGGCGGCCGGCGAATCGTCTCGGTCTCGCCCTTCGAACCCAAGGGCGACCAGCCGACCGCCATCGCCGAACTCGTGGCCGGCATCAAGGCCGATGAGCGCGACCAGGTGCTGCTGGGCGTCACCGGCTCGGGCAAGACCTTCACCATGGCCAAGATCATCGAGGCCACCCAGCGCCCGGCCCTGATCCTCGCCCCCAACAAGACGCTCGCCGCCCAGCTCTATGGCGAATTCCAGAGCTTCTTCCCCGAAAACGCGGTCGAGTATTTTGTTTCCTATTATGATTACTATACGCCGGAAGCCTATGTGGCGCGCACCGATACTTACATTGAAAAGGAAAGCGCCATCAACGAGCAGATCGACCGCATGCGCCACTCGGCGACGCGCTCGCTGCTGGAGCGCGACGACGTGGTGGTGGTGGCCAGCGTCTCCTGCATCTATGGCATCGGCGACGTTGAAACTTACTCCGCCATGGCCTTCCAGATCAAGAAAGGCCAGCGCACCCCGCAGCGGCAATTACTCGCCGATCTGGTGGCGCTGCATTACAAGCGCAACGACCAGAATTTCGTGCGCGGCACCTTCCGGGTGCGCGGCGACACCATCGAACTGTTCCCGTCGCATTTCGAGGACCGCGCCTGGCGCATCTCGCTGTTCGGCGACGAGGTCGAGGGCATTTCCGAATTCGATCCGCTGACCGGCCACAAGGCCGCCGAGCTTGACAGCATCAAGATCTATTCCAACTCGCATTATGTGACGCCCAAGCCGACGCTGGAACAAGCGGTGCAGCGCATCAAGAACGACCTGCGCTTGCGCCTCGCCGAATTCACCGGCGCCGGCCGCATCCTTGAGGCGCAGCGCCTCGAGCAGCGCACCATGTTCGACATCGAGATGATGATGGCCACCGGCTCCTGCGCCGGCATCGAAAACTATTCGCGCTACTTGACAGGGAGAAAGCCAGGCGAGCCGCCGCCAACTTTGTTCGAATATCTCCCCGACAATGCGCTGGTGTTCATCGACGAAAGCCATGTCACCATCCCGCAGATCGGCGGCATGTTCCGCGGCGACTTCAGCCGCAAGGCGACGCTGGCCGAGTATGGCTTCCGCTTGCCGAGTTGCATCGACAACCGGCCCTTGCGCTTCGAGGAATGGGACGCCATGCGGCCCCAGACCGTCTGCGTTTCGGCGACCCCCGGCTCCTGGGAAATGAACCAGACCGGCGGCGTCTTCGCCGAACAGGTGATCCGCCCCACCGGTCTCATCGATCCGCCGGTTATCATCCGGCCAGTGAAGACGCAAGTTGACGACCTCGTCGACGAGTGCCGCAAGGTGGCGCTGCAAGGCTATCGCACCCTGGTGACGACACTCACCAAACGCATGGCCGAGGACCTCACCGAATACATGCACGAACAGGGCATCCGGGTGCGCTACATGCATTCCGACATCGACACGCTGGAGCGCATCGAGATCATCCGCGATCTCAGGCTCGGCGCCTTCGACGTGCTGATCGGCATCAACCTGCTGCGCGAGGGCCTCGACATCCCGGAATGCGCCCTGGTGGCGATCCTTGACGCCGACAAGGAGGGTTTCCTGCGCTCCGAAACCTCGCTGATCCAGACCATCGGCCGCGCAGCGCGAAACGTCGACGGCAAGGTTATTCTGTATGCGGACCGTATTACCGGGTCGATGGAGCGGGCCATCGCCGAAACCAATCGCAGGCGCGAGAAACAGGTCGCTTACAACCAAGCCAATGGTATCACGCCGACCTCGATCAAGCGCAACATCAACGATATCCTGAAGAGCGTCTACGAGCAGGACCACGTACGCGCCGACGCGGGGCTGATGGAAGACGCGCCACTCATCGGCCACAACCTCGTGAAGGTTTTGGCCGACATGGAAAAACGCATGCGCGAAGCGGCGGCCAACCTCGAATTCGAGGAAGCTGCCAGATTGCGCGACGAGGTCAAGCGCTTGAAAGCCGTGGAGCTCGCCGTGATGGAAGACCCCACCGCCAGGCAGAGCGCCATTGAGGACGCCAGCGCCAGTTGGCCCGAAGGCAAACCCAAACCCCGCCGCGCCGGCTCAACCGGCGGCAAGGCCGGCACGCGGACCTGGCGGGGGCCGAAGCGGTAGCTGCCCGCGCAAGCGGGCGGTGGCGCCACCCGGCAAATCATGCTAATTTCGCAACATGACCAAGCTTGAGAAGATCGAACAGGACATTTCCTCGCTTGCCCCCGGCGACGTGCACAAGCTTGCCGATAGGCTTGCCGCCTATCGGGCCGAGCTTTGGGACCGCCAGATCGAGGAAGATGCGAAGTCAGGCCGTTTGGACAAGTTCGTCGAAACGGCCAAAGCAGAAATCGCCTCGGGCAAGTTCCGGCCACTGTGAGGCATATTGCGACTGAGTCGTTCTGGTCGCGATATGACTCGCTGCCGGCAAACATACAAAAACTGGCGGACAAGAACTTCAAGCTTCTCAAACGGAATCCCGATCACCCTTCGTTGCACTTCAAGCATGTTGGCAAAGGCCTATGGTCCGCCCGCGTTGGCATGAAATTCCGCGCACTGGCAATCCCCCGTGACGGCGGCTTCGCATGGATTTGGATCGGAACCCATGCGGAGTATGACCGCTTGATCAAATAGAGAACCGACAATTGGCCGGAAAGTCCAAGCGGATCGAGAAGAGCAGCGGCAACGTCTTTGCCGGCATTGGCGTTCCCGGCTCGGATCAGGAACTGCTCGAGGCCAAATTTGCCGTGCAAATCTACAAGCTGGTCAAAGCCCGTAGGTTTACCCAGGCCGAAGCCGCGGGCGTTCAGGGGGCCGAAACGCTGACCCCTTCACCCTCTCCCGCAAAGCGGGAGAGGACAGCCGCGCCAGCGGCAGGTGAGGGGCGGGCGGCGAGTAGCACCATTGCCAAATAGTTAAATGCTCTCACCGCAATTCGAAGCAATTGAATGTCCATAAATCCAGTTGCCGAAATCCAGCCTTGCAATTGATACCCGGTTGCGCAAAACCTGATCTCGGCACGCCGGACATCCGGGGGATGTCGGTTGAGGAGTTGGCGATGAGATTCTTCCAGGCCATGCTGGCGCTGTTTCTGGCCTTTGCCATACTGCCCTCCGCAGCGTCCGCCGAAGGCCGGCGCGTCATTCTGGTGCTCGACGCATCGGGTTCCATGTGGGGCCAGATCGGCAGCAAGTCCAAGATGCAGATCGCCAAGGGTGTGGTTGGCAAGGTCATCGGCACATGGAAGCCGGAAGACGAGATTGGCCTCGTCGCCTATGGACACCGCAAGAAGGGCGCCTGTGACGATATCGAGGTGTTGCAGGAGCCAGGCGCGCTCGATGCCGCAAGCTTCATGGCCAAGGTCAATGGCCTGGCGCCGAAAGGCAAGACGCCCATGACCCAGGCGGTGCGCATGGCCGCCGAAGCCCTCAAATACACCGAAAAACAAGCCACCGTGATCCTCGTTTCGGATGGCATCGAGACCTGCGATCCCAACCCTTGCGCCGTCGCCGAGGAACTGGAGAAGCTTGGCGTCGATCTCACCGTCCACACCGTGGGCTTCGGCCTCGATGACAAGGGCGCCGTGGACCAGCTCAAGTGTCTGGCGGAAAAGACCGGCGGCATCTCGATCATCGCCGAAAACGCCGGTCAACTTGAGGCTGCTTTGAACAAGACGGTGGAAGCCAAAGCCGAACCGGCCCCACCCATACCCACACCGCAGCCCGCAGCGCCCGAATTCAACATCACGGGACACGCCAGCATGGCGGAAAGCGTGGAGTTTCCCAAAGACTTCGATACCCCGGCCTGGGAATTCTATCCTTCGATCAACGGCGAGAAGGGTGAATGGCTGAAAACCGAATATTACCGCGACATGAACACCAACATCGACAAGGACGGTGATTACATCGTCAAGATTTCGAACGATCTGGCCAAGATCGACGTGCCGTTCAGCGTCGTGGCCGGTAAGCCGGTCGATCTCGATGTCAGTCTCGAGGCGGGCATCGTCAAGCTAAAGGGCATGCTCGACGACAAGGCACCAACCACTAGCGACAGAACAACGTGGGAACTGCTCGATCCATCGGGCGTCCGGGTCTACACCAAGATGGGCCAGGAGGTGGTGTTTCTCGCCAATGCCGGAAGCTATAAGATCCGCCTGAAGCAGGGCACCGCCATGGTCGAGGAAGACCTCACCATCACGGCGGGCAAGATCGATGAGCGCGTGATGACGCTGGGGGCCGGCATGATTGAGGCCTCGGCGGTGTTTTCGCAAGGCGGCGAGCCAGCCAACGCCAACTTCGAATTGCGCAAGGCTGAGGTGGCATTGGACGGCAGTCACCAATGGGTTGACCTTGGTATCAGCACCCCGTCGCGCTTCACTGCTCCCGCCGGTAACTATCTGATGATCGTCACCCACGACTCCGCCACTGCGTCCGCGATGGTAGCGGTCAAGGCTGGCGCCTTGACTAAAGTCGAGTTCAATCTCAATGCCGGCTATCTGGCGGTCACTGCTTCAGGTGGTCGAATCATCGTCTACGAGGCCGCCAAGTCGACCTCCGGCGAGCGCAAACGTGTGCCAACGGCGCAGAACGAGACCATCAACAAGGTCTTCGCCGCCGGCACCTACCACCTCGTCTTGCTGGACGCGAACGACACAGTGCTGCATGAGAAGGATTTCGAGGTGAAGGCCGGCCAAAGGACCGAGGGAACGATCCCCTGAGGCGCAACGCAGCCGAGTTGCGGTGATGTGTCGGACGGCGCCCGCTTACGGGATTACGGTGCCGGAGCCTTCATCTCATGCCGCCCGCGGCTTGATCGCCTCCAACTTCCCGCCCAGCGCCCGCTTCTGCATCCGCAGATCGATATCCACCTGCAGCCGTAGGAAGAACCCCTCACTCAGGCCAAAATAGCGCATGAGACGCAGATCGGTATCGGCGGTGATGGCCCGCTTCCCCAGCACGATTTCGTTGATGCGGCGTGGTGGGACAGCAACGGCGCGGGCCAGGGCGTTTTGCGACAGCGCCATCGGCTTCAGGAATTCCTCCAGCAGGATTTCGCCCACGGTGGGGACCGGCGGCAGGTCTGCCTCGTCAATGGTCGTCGATAATTTCAACGTCTTCAGCATGTTTCTTCACCCATCGAAAACAGATGCGCCACTGGCCGTTGATCCGGGAGCTACGTGCAAGCCCTTGATGGCGTTCGCCGCTTGTTCCGGAACCTTGGCAAACTAATCTGAAATCGCGGCCAGCATTACTCCTAATCCAGTTTGGCGTTCACGGAAAAAAGCGGGGTGCCAACTTCCGCTGGCATGACGGCGCCAGGTAATATGTTGATATTTCGCCACTATTTCCGTCACCCCAGCGGAAGCTGGGATCCCGCTAAGGGCGGCAAACCACCTTCCGGCCTTCGCCGCTACGACGCGCCCCCAGAGAACCACTCTCCCCCTGCCCCGTTATCGGGAAAACCAGCCAACACAAGAGGTCTCCCCATGCCACGCGGTGATAAATCCGCCTACACCGGCAAGCAGAAGCGCCAGGCCAGGCATATCGAGGACGGCTACAAGGAACAGGGCCTGGGCGAGGACGAGGCCGAAGCGCGCGCCTGGGCCACCGTCAACAAACAGGATGGCGGCGGCAAGAAGAGCGGCAGCGGCCGCAAATCCGCAGGCTAGCCCGGCAGCCGCACGGCGCCGATCTGCGTGAGGAGGCCCAGCATGTCGGCGCTCGACCAGCGCTCGGCCACCTGGCCGCCCTCGAAATGCAGCACCGTGATGACCGGAAGGAGATAGGGCTTGCCCTTCGCCGGGGTGCCCATGAAGTGGCCGGTGTGATGTCCGGCCATGGTGGCGCGGCAGGAGAGGCAGTTATCCGATACGAAGGCCTCCTCGACCACCAGATGCGGATGACTCGATCCTTGCGCGTGCAGGCCCGCCCAGATCATCTGGTAGAAGCCCTTCGCCGCGCTGAAATCCAGGGGGGCTGGCCCATAGCCATGCAGCCGGATGTGCGGCGCATAAAGCCCCAGATAGCCTTGAAGATCGCCGGCGTTCCAGCGCGCGATGGCCGCCTCAAGGGCAGCGATTTGTCCGCTCATGATAGTCTCCCTCCCGTGATGTCCCTTTGGCCGTAACGCGGGCCGCCGCGGCCGTGGATGCGCCGCGCCGCCGCCGCGATGGTCAAAATCTTGCCAGTATTGACGGGTCAAGGGAAGTGCTGGCCCCGCGCGGCCTTCTGTGCAATTGCCAATTGTGTTAAGATTCGGCGTGGGACTGTGGGGAGAAGTGGTTTTATGACTTTGAGGATGAGCGGGCGCGGCAGGATTGCAGCGGTAATCGTCGTGGCCCTGGCCGTTGCGGGTTGTAGCAGCGGCGGCAGTGGCTCGGTC
>JANPCA010000592.1:0-2122 GCA_031430715.1 Hyphomicrobiales bacterium
CGCGGCCGAGTTCCAGAAGGCCGTCGGCGTCGATCCACGCCTGGCGATGCGGCCGGTGATGGCGGCGCAATGCCCTGCGGTCGATTTCATCCGTACACTGAGGACCGCGGCGCCCAGGGAAATCGCCGTCATCATCGATAACCAGGCCATTGCCGATTACGGCAATCTCATCGGCCACCTCGAAGGCGACCTGGGCGAACATATACTGCTGCTCCTGGTCGACGACGATGGCGCGGTCCAGGACATCTCGTCGAAGTTGGCGCGCAAGGGCGACAAGAACGTCTTCGCCGAACGCGCTATTCTGCGCGGAACCGGCGGCAGCAAGTCGCGCTATCAGATGCTGCTGGCCTTGAGCAGTTCGAAGCCCTTCGCGGTGACCACCGCCCATGTGGCGGGCGAAGCCCTGGCGGTATTCGATTCTTTGACCGCGCAAGCCCAGCAAGGCCAGCGTGATCTGGCGCTTGGCGTAGCGTCATTCAAGATCGATTGAGGGCGGGGACCGCCACTCAATCGTTCGCCGACACGCCGAGTCCGATCCGCGAGATGATCTCTCCGGGTTGGGCCGGGTTCATCGCCATGATGTCCGATACCTTCAGCGGTTCCGCTGGTTTCGCCGTGATCGTCAGCGACTTCGGATCCTTGAGGAAGGCATTGACTGCCGCCGCCGCCTGCTCGCTGAAGGCCTGGTTCTGCAACTGCATGAGCCCTACCTGCATCATGGCCCCGGCATTGGCAACCAAGGCCGCCTCGTCCGTGCCCTGCATGGTGGCGAGCATCGGCAGCAGCTTGCCGGTGATCGATTGATCCTCGAAGCGCAGCGAGAATTCCGAGAGCGTGATGCCTTGCACTTGCGGCAGCAGCGCATTGACGTCTGGTTCCTTGCCGGTCTTCTGGGCGTTCTGGAGCGCGGCATAGATGGCAAGCGGAACATCCGCCGCCGCTAATCCGAACTTGAACGTGCCGATGTCGCGGCCGCGAATATTGATGTCGGCCGACATGCCGATATCACCTCCGGCGATCTCCGCCGTGCTGTTGCTCTCGATGTCGAAACTGAGGCCGCCGTAACCCAACTGCTTCAGCATGCCGCCCTGATCCACCAAGGCGATGGCCTGCTCGGGGATGGCGATGTTGCTGAACTTCATGGATGTCGTGCCAGCGCCCGTCGCCGGATCGCCTTTCCAGGTCGATTGGAAACCATCAACCGTATAGGTCTGCCCCATCACAGCCACCGTCATCTTGCCGCCCGACATCTTACGCGCCATGTTCGCGTTGGCGCGAAAGGCGGCCTCGGGCGTCGGGTTGTCGCCCGCCGCCAAGAGATACCAGTCCTCAGCCGATGCTTGTGGGAGATAGATGGTGACGGCGAACCTGTCGCCGCTCACATCGCAGGTGATATTGCTGAAACTGGCGCCGCCGATCTCATAGAGGCCATCGCCCTCATCCGAAATATCCGAGAGTACCATCTCGTCGACACGCATGGTGATCGACGGCCCGTTGCCCTCCGACGGTTTCTTGAGCGACAGCTTGGTGATGGTGACACTGCCGTCCGCCGCCGTTTCGATTGCCTCGTAGGTGGGCTTGACGTTGGTCTGCTGTTCGAATCTTGAAAGCAGCGCTTGCACGGCTGGCGGCACGTCCTGGGCCAGGGCCGGGGTGCTAAAGCCCGTGCCGGACAGGCAAAGAATTATAAACAATTTGTGGGAGTATCGCATCGTGCAGTCCTCGCTAGGCCTGATGGCCAGTCAGTGCTTGCCGGATATATGTGAACAGGCCACCAACGGCAATGGCCATTGAGGACTCAAGCCTAACGGGCTAGGTTCCGCGGCTGGTGGACAGATAGAAGGATGGATGATGCGGAAGCTACTGATACCCCTGGCGGTGGCACTTTGTGCCGGCATTGCGGCGGCACCCATGGCGTCGCAGGCAGCGAAGCCCACCGAGCAGGAGTTGCTGGTCAAGAAGAAGAAGAAGGCCGAGGCGGCCCGCAAGGCGTCGGCCCGGAAAATCGTCATCAAGAAAAAACCCGTCACCGAAGCGCGTCTGGTGGCGCGCGAGCGGCCCCCGCAGGCGAGGGCCTGCGGCAGTTTCCTGAAATGCCTGTTCGGCGCCAGGCCGCGGCCCG
>JANPCA010000593.1:0-3864 GCA_031430715.1 Hyphomicrobiales bacterium
GTCAACGGCGTCAAGTTCATGGCCCGCGTGGTGAAGGGGATCGCCCCCAATGACCTCAAGGGCATGATCGACGACGGCAAGGCCAAGCTCGGTTCCGGCGTGGTGGCGCTGATCGGTATCAATGGCGAGGGCCGGGCCAGCGCCAATGTCGGAGTCACCAGCGACCTGACGGGCCGCTTCAACGCGGTCGATCTGGTGCGGCTGGCGGCATCAGCCCTGGGCGGCAAGGGCGGCGGCGGCCGGCCCGACATGGCCCAGGCCGGGGGTCCCGATGCAGCCAAGGCCGAAGCGGCGCTGGCGGCGATCCGGTCGGCGCTCTCGGCTTAAGGCTTGCGTGCCAGGTACATGAAGCGTGACAGCCTGCGGCTCAGCGACAATTCATGCACGGCCTCGCTGAAGCGGATCGCTCCGTCGACGGCGTCCTGGCCGTCGCGGGCAATGAGCTGATCGCGCCATCGGTTACGCGCCGCGATCCAGCGCGACGAGATCAGTGCCGTGTTGGCGGTGGCGTCTTCCACCGCCAGGAGTTCGAAGCCAGCTTGGTGCAGCATCCTCTCGTTTTCGCCGGGCGGCACGAACACAAAATGCCCGATCGCGCTGCGCGCCGCCAGTTCCTCAGCCGAGACCGGGCCGGTGATCACCACCGGGTCGGTATAGAGCAGGACGCCGCCGGGCCTTAGCAAACGGTGGAGCTCACGCAACAATGCCGGGCGGTCCGGGATGTGATTGATGGCATCGAAAATGGCCGCGGCGTCAAAGGACTGGTCCGGTAAGTCGAGCCTCGTGCTGCCATCGTGGCAGAAGAAGCGCGCCCGGCCGCCGAGACCCTGCGCCGCGGCGGTCGCGGCGGCGATTCCGGCCTCATTGATATCGATGCCGGTCACCGACAGACCAAAGACTCGCGCCAGATGCAAGGCGGGTCCACCGGAACCGCAGCCGACCTCCAGAAGTTCCGTCGACCGGTCAAATCCGGCCTTGCGGGCGAAATCCTCCAGTTCGGAAACGGTAAGCCAGCTGTTCTGGCCGATGTCCTCGCCGAACACCTCCCTGCGGATGGCACTGCTGAGAGTGGAATCGAATTCACGGTAGGTGGTTCCGTAGTAATCGACGCGCTCAGTCATCGCCAGTTCCCCTGCGGCCCTGTTCCGCAGCCTATCACGCCGGGGCCGAAGCGTCAGACCGCGTAATCGAGCGGCAGTTCGGTCGTTTCCTTGATCTTTTCCATGACAAAGCTCGACGACACGTCGGTGAGCGCGATCCTGGCGATCAGGCGCTTGTAGAGGCGGTCATAGCCGGCGATGTCGGGCACCACGGCGTGGAGCATGTAGTCGGTCTCGCCGGTGGTGCGGTAGACGCCGATGATTTCCGGAATGCCGCGCACGGCGGCGCTGAAGCGGTCAAGCCAATCCTGATCGTGACTGGCGGTGCGGATGGCAATGAAGGCCAAGAGGCCGAGGTTGAGCCTGGCCGGATCGAGGAGGGCGACGCGGGCCCGGATGACACCTTGCTCCTCAAGCAGTTTCACCCGCCGCCAGCAGGCATTGCGCGACAGGTTGACGCGTTCGGCCAGGTCTTCCACCGACATGGCGGCGTCGCGCTGCAGTTCCCGCAAGATCAGGCGGTCCTTGGCATCCATTGTGGCTCCCCTCGTTTCTTTGGGATATTATCCCACACCTTTGGTGAAATGGCGAGAATTATGGGAGCACTTCCCACATGGAGTATGGCATTCTTCCTTGCAGGCCAGTATCAAGGGGGAAAGCCATGTCCACGTTGAAACAGATATTCCACGATCACCCGGCCAAAGTGGGCGAAAGCTATTTCGAACATATGGTTTTTGCCGTCGGGTTTTCGGCGCGGCTGTTCCGGGCGGCCGTCGCGGCTCTCATTCACGGCGTGGTGCCGTGCCTGCACGAGACCACCGCTTCGGCGGAAGTGTTGGCGATGAACGATGCCATCCGGGCGCGCCGGGCGCTGATGGCGGCGGCGCGGCAGCCGGAACTGAACGCCCGGTAGAGGGGGCTAGTCCCGGTCGGGGTGCTGGAGGCTCCTGTATTTTGCCATCAGCTCGGCCGGGACATCATCCTCGGTGCGGATGCCAGGCAGGGTATGGAGCCGCTCGAAGGCCGGGAGCCTCGCCTCGGTCCCGTACTGCTTGGCCGGCATCACGGTCTCCGGGTGATCGAGCGAACCGATGGACACCGCGATCCGCTCGGAATCGTCATCGGCAATACTCAAAGGTGTTCCGCAATCCCGGCAGAAGCCGCGCGAGACGATGCACGAACTCCTGAATATGCCGGGCGTGCCGCGGGTCCAGACGAGGCCGGTCTTCCTGGTTCCCACCAGGGCCGCGAAATAATTGCCGAAGGCCTTCTGGCACATGCGGCAATGGCAGATATGCGGATTTTCGAAGGGCGTGGTGATGGCATAGCGCACCGCGCCGCATTGGCAGCCGCCGGTTGCCGGAACGTTTTCAGTCATGGCCAGTGCTCCGTATCGTGGTCGGGGTGCTGCAGGCTTTTCAACCGGGCCAATTCTTCGCTTGAGCGGTACGCTTCGGTCCTCTGCATCGGCAATGTCAGCATGTTGTCAAACCAGGGCAACTTGCTTTCGACGCCCGTCTGTTCGGTCATTTTCGGGACGGCGCTGGGGTCGTCCAGAGTTCCGATGGCGATCTCATAATTGTCATCGCCATCCTCGCGCATGAACATCGGTGTGCCGCATCGGGCGCAAAAGCCCCGCGACACGATCGGCGACGAACGGAAGATGGCAGGCGTGCCGCGCGTCCACTGAAAGCGCCGGGCGTCCACACAAACGAGCGCCGCGCCGAAGCTGCCGAAGGCCTTCTGGCACATGCGGCAATGGCAGATACCGCTCTTTCCCGGCGGGCCAGAAAAACCGTAGCGCAAGGCACCGCACTGGCACCCACCCGAATGCATTGCCGCCGGCAAGGGAATTTTTACCATGGTCATTCTATTTTGAGCGGTGGGGGCCCGCTTGTCCAGCAAAGGCCGCCTTCGCAGCAAAACCAGGCGGGATGCGCCGCCTGTCAGGATGGAGAGGGGACCGCAGTGCCGAGCGACCAGCCACCACATCAACGCATCCAGGATGCCGCCATTTTGCTGAGCATACTTGACCATCTGCCGACTTCAATTTTCGCCAAGGACGAAGAGCTCCGGTTCATCTATTCGAACCAGGCCCATTGCGAGCTGATCGGGCAGCCCGAAGAGATGCTGCTCGGGCAGTCGGACGCCGATTTCTATCCGGCCAGTGAGGCCATGGGCTTCCTGGCGCGCGACCGCGCGGTGCTGGAAGTGGGCAGGACCTCGGAATGCGAGGAATTGGCCACCGGCTCTTCTGGAACAACGACGCCGGTACTGACCCGCAAGACGCGGCTGACGGCGCCTGATGGCAAGCGCTTTCTGATCGGCACCAACACCAATCTCACGGAAATCCGCAAGCGCGAGGAGCAGTACCGGGCCCTGGCGCAAACCGTTCCGGTCGGCGTCTGGCAGGTTGACGAAACCGGCCAGACCAGCTTCGCCAACCCGCGCTTCCTGGCCTATCTCGGCGTTGACACGGATGGATTTCAAGATCTGGACGTTACGGCGCTTCTTGGAGGAACGCGAGGCGATTTTCCGGGCAAGGCGGCGCGTTTCGAGACCGATCTGGCATCGGCCACCGGCGGGGAGCGCCGCGTCCTGGTCATCAGTTCGGGCTGGCTCGCCCTGCCCGCCGGCGGCATCCGTTCGGCCATCGTCTCGGTGGTCGACATTTCGGAAATGAGCGAGCTGAAGCGGGTTAACGACGAAATATCGCGGCTCAATTCGGAACTCGCCGGCAACATGCGCAAGCTGAAGGATGCCC
>JANPCA010000594.1:0-1566 GCA_031430715.1 Hyphomicrobiales bacterium
GTTTAAGCCAAATTCCGCTCGAAACGCTCAAAACAGAAGCAATCGATAACGTCGCCGGTGCGCAAGTCCTGGTAGCCTTCAAATGCAAATCCGCATTCCTGGCCCACTTGCACCACTTTTACCTCGTCCTTGAAGCGCTTGAGCGTCTTGAGCTTGCCTTCATGGATGACGACATTGTCGCGCAGCAGGCGCACACCGGTGCCGCGTTCGACCTTGCCCTCGGTAACGCGGCAACCCGCGACCTTGCCGGTCTTGGTGATGTTGAAGACCTCGAGGATCCTAGCATTGCCGAGGAAGGTTTCGCGCAGTTCCGGCGCCAGCTTGCCGGACATCGCCGCCTTGATGTCGTCCACCAGGTCGTAGATGATGTTGTAATAGCGGATTTCGATGCCCGCCCGCTCCGCCGCGTCGCGCGCCTGGCCCGAGGCGCGGACATTGAAGCCCAGCACCACGGCGCCCGAGGCCTGCGCCAGGCCGATGTCGCTCTCGTTGATGCCGCCCACCGCGTAGTGGATGACCCTGGACTTGATCTCGGCATTGCCGATCTTTTCCAAAGCCTGGACGATGGCTTCGGCCGAGCCTTGCACATCCGCCTTGACCAGGATCGGGAACTCGGTGACGTTGCCGTCCTTCATGGCCGACATCATCTGCTCGAGCGACGAGCGCGCCCCCGACGCGCCACGGGTCTCGCGGCGCTTGCGCTCGCGGTAATCCGTCACTTCGCGGGCCCGCGCCTCGCTTGTCACCACGTCGAACTGGTCGCCCGCTTCGGGCGCCGAGTTCAACCCCAGGACTTCGACCGGCGAGGACGGCAAGGCCTCCTTCACCTGGACGCCCTTGTCGTTGACCAGGGCGCGCACCCGGCCCCAGGCCGAACCGGCCACGAAAATGTCGCCGAGCTTTAAAGTGCCGCGCTGCACGAGCACCGTCGCCACGGGACCGCGGCCCTTGTCGAGCTGGGCTTCGACGACGAGACCACCGGCCTCGCGGTCTGGATTGGCCTTGAGATCGAGGACTTCCGATTGCAACAGGATGACGTCCAGCAGCTTGTCGAGATTGGTGCCCTTCAGAGCCGAGACTTCGACTTCCAGCGTATCGCCGCCGAGGCTTTCAACCACGATCTCATGACGCAGCAACTCGCTGCGCACCCGGGCCGGATTGGCTGCCGGCTTGTCGATCTTGTTGATGGCCACGATGATCGGCACTTGTGCCGCGCGCGCGTGGTTGATGGCTTCGACCGTCTGCGGCATGACGCCATCGTCGGCGGCAACTACCAGAACGACGATGTCGGTGGCCTTGGCACCGCGGGCCCGCATGGCGGTGAAGGCCTCATGGCCCGGCGTATCGATGAAGGTGACGACGCCGTTCCTGGTTTCGACTTGATAGGCGCCGATATGCTGGGTGATGCCGCCGGCCTCGCCCGCCACCACATTGGTCTTGCGCAGCGCATCCAAGAGCGAGGTCTTGCCGTGGTCGACGTGACCCATGATGGTCACAACCGGCGGCCGTGACTGCAATTGCTCAGCCGAATCTGTTTCCGCAGAAAGGCCTTCGACAACGTCAGAC
>JANPCA010000595.1:0-3674 GCA_031430715.1 Hyphomicrobiales bacterium
GGCGCGTTGGGCCAGTTCGAGTTTGTCGCCGCCCATGCCCAGCGCCGCGCCGAGCAGCGCTTTCCGCTCGAGGTCAGCCTGCACGCCTATCGCTGCGGACATCGCGTGCTGTCGCTGTGGCTGCGCGACGCGGTGTCGTCGGTGGCACCCGCCAGCCTCGAGCAGGCAGTGGCGGCGGTGGCCGACTTCGCCATCGAATACACCAACCTCATCAGCACTATCCTGGCGGCGGAATATGTGGCGCGCACCCGGGTTCTGGCCGAGGCCGAGGGCGATCAGCGCACCGAATTGATGACCGTCCTGCTGTCGGGCTATGACGAGTCGGACGGGCGTGCCGCGCGCCTTCTGAAACGCGGCGGCTATCTCGAACAGCGCCAGGCCTATTGCGTGGTGGTAGCGCAGCCGGCCAATGCGGCGGAGATGGAGCATCCGGAACGCATCCAGCGCATCATCGCCGCCATTTCCGATGCGCTGGCCCGCAGCTCCGTCCGGATGCTGGCGGGGGTCCGCAACAACCTGGTCACGGCGATCCTCTCCGGCCGCCGCCGGCAATCAGGCTGGACCGCGGCACAAAGCGATCTGGGGGGCCGCGCCGCTTCGCTTCTGCAGTTGCTGGGACCGGCGGTGCTGGTCGGCATCAGCGCCGATCATCCGTCGACGTCCTATTTGCCCAAGGCCTTCCAGGAGGCGGCAACCGCGCTGGAATTCACCAGCGTGTCGGCGCGGGTCCGGCGTTTCGCGGATTTGCCATTGCGTGGCCTGCTGGTGCAGCGCGGTGCGGATCATGTGCGGGCGACACCGCCCGCCTGGCTGAAAGCCCTGATCGCGGCGGATACGGAATCCTCGGGCAAGCTGGTCGAAACGCTCCGGGCCATTGCCGATGCCGACATGAATGTTCAGAAGGCGGCGCGCCAACTGGGACGGCATCCCAACACGCTTTATGCCCGGCTGGAGCGCATCCGCGACGTCACCGGCCGCGATGGCCAGCGCTATGGCGACCTCACCGAGTTGCTGCTCGCGGTGGATTGCTGGAAGGCGTGAGCCCCCCACAGCAAGCGGCCCCGGAGGTTGAACCTCACGGGGCCTGTCTGTGCATCTTGCACTTCGCCCTTGGTCTCGGGCTATCTTTCACCGCTGGAGCAGCGGTGCCGTTTGCAGTGTTCCGGAGCTTGGCCGCTTTGACACAGTGTAACCCGCGTCAGGCGGCGGTATGCTTCGTCGGGGGCATCAGTTTCTGAGACCTCTCTCATCTGATGGTTGCATCATTCCACCCGGTGCGCTGGAAGGTCAAATCACGCTTTGGGTCAGCAACTCTCACCTGAACGCACCGGTCTTGCCGAAATGCCGCGCCGGTGGCAGGTGGGCAGCCTGATTTCGCGGTTGAAAAACTACTCGCCGCCAGATTAGAATGATTCTAGAGTTTGATCCGCCGAAACCGCCGATCATAATGGGAGAGAAACATGGACACCAAAGTTGACAAGAGTGCCGGCAAGTGCCCGGTCATGCATACATCGGTTGGGGTCAGATCCAACAGCGACTGGTGGCCGAACCAGTTGAATCTCAGGATTCTCCACCAGAATTCCGCCCTGTCCAATCCCATGGGCGAGGCTTTCAACTATGCGGCGGCGTTCAAGACGCTCGACCTCGCGGCCCTGAAGCAGGACATCGTCGCGCTGATGACCCAATCGCAAGCCTGGTGGCCCGCCGATTTCGGTCACTACGGGCCGCTGTTCATCCGCATGGCCTGGCACAGTGCCGGCACCTACCGCACGGGTGACGGCCGTGGTGGCGCGGGTTCCGGCCAGCAGCGTTTCGCGCCGCTCAATTCCTGGCCCGACAACGGCAATCTCGACAAGGCGCGGCGGCTGCTGTGGCCGGTCAAGCAGAAATATGGCAACAAGATCTCCTGGGCCGATCTCATGGTCCTCGCCGGCAATTGCGCGCTCGAATCGATGGGCTTCAAAACTTTCGGGTTCGGTGGCGGCCGTGCCGATGTCTGGGAGCCGGAGGAGGACGTTTACTGGGGCGCGGAAGACACCTGGCTTGGCGACAAGCGCTATTCGGGCGACCGCAACCTGGAAAATCCCCTCGCCGCCGTGCAGATGGGGCTGATTTATGTGAACCCGCAGGGGCCGAATGGCAATCCGGACCCGCTGGCCGCGGCCCGCGACATTCGCGAGACCTTCGCGCGCATGGCGATGGACGATGAAGAGACGGTGGCGCTCATCGCCGGCGGCCACACCTTCGGCAAGACCCATGGTGCGGGGCCCGAATCCCACGTCGGCCGCGAACCCGAAGCAGCCGGCATCGAAACGCAAGGGCTGGGCTGGCTTTCCAGCTTCGGCAGCGGCAAAGGCGGCGATGCGATCACCAGCGGCCTGGAGGTCACCTGGACTTCGACGCCGACCAAGTGGAGCAACAATTTCTTCTGGAACCTGTTCGGCTATGACTGGGAACTGACCAAGAGCCCGGCCGGCGCGCATCAATGGGTGCCGAAGCATGGCATGGGTGCCGGCACGGTGCCGGATGCGCATGACGCCTCAAAGCACCACGCGCCGTCCATGCTCACCACCGACCTCGCCCTGCGCTTCGATCCGGACTACGAAAAGATCTCGCGGCGTTTCTTCGAGAATCCGGACCAGTTCGCCGATGCCTTCGCGCGCGCCTGGTTCAAGCTCACTCACCGCGACATGGGGCCGAAGGTCCGCTACCTGGGCCCCGAGGTTCCGGCCGAAGACCTGATCTGGCAGGATCCCGTCCCCGCCGCCGGGCACCCGCTGATCGACGCGAAGGACGTGGACGGCCTCAAGGCCAAGGTTCTCGCGGCGGGCCTGTCCATCGCGGACCTCGTCGCGACCGCCTGGGCCTCGGCATCGACCTTCCGCGGCTCCGACAAGCGCGGCGGGGCAAACGGGGCGCGCCTGCGCTTGAGCCCCCAGAAGGATTGGGCGGTCAATCAGCCGCCGAAGCTCGCCAAAGCTCTTGAAACGCTTGAAGGTATCCAGAAGGCATTCAACGGGGCGGCGGCGGGCGGCAAGAAAATATCGCTTGCCGACCTGATTGTGCTTGCGGGCTGTGCCGGTGTCGAACAGGCCGCCAAAAACGCCGGGCACGATGTCGCGGTTCCCTTCACGCCGGGCCGCACCGACGCGACGCAGGAGCAGACCGATGTGGAATCCTTCGCCGCGCTCGAGCCGGTGGCGGACGGGTTCCGCAATTATCTCAAGACCCAATATGCCATTTCGGCCGAAGAGCTGCTGGTCGACAAGGCGCAGTTACTGAGGTTGACGGCGCCCGAGATGACGGTTCTGGTGGGCGGGTTGCGCGTGCTGGGTGCCAACACCGGAGGAAGCCAGCATGGCGTCTTCACCGGGCGGCCGGGGGCGCTGACCACCGACTTCTTCGTCAACCTGCTCGACATGGGCACGGTGTGGAAGGAGACCGCCGATGCGGAGGACGTGTTCGAGGGACGCGACCGCGCCACCGGCGAGCCGAAATGGACCGCCACCCGTGCCGATCTCGTCTTCGGCTCGAACTCGCAGCTCCGCGCCCTGGCCGAGGTCCATGCCCAGGAGGATGCGCAAAACAAATTCGTGACGGATTTCGCAATTACCTGAAGGCCCAGACCAGCGTGTCGGCAGAGGAATTGCTGATCGACCGCGCGCAGTTGTTGA
>JANPCA010000596.1:0-9341 GCA_031430715.1 Hyphomicrobiales bacterium
CAGGCTCCCCGCCTTGAGAACGTCATGTACCTTGCTGCGAATTCTGCAGTTCGACGTTGAGACTGAGGGAACGCATTTCCTTGACCAGCACGTTGAAGCTTTCCGGAATGCCCGCCTCGAAGGTGTCGTCGCCGCGCACGATAGCTTCGTAGACCTTGGTGCGGCCGGCCACGTCGTCCGACTTGATGGTGAGCATTTCCTGCAGCGTGTAGGCCGCGCCATAGGCCTCAAGCGCCCAGACTTCCATTTCGCCAAACCGTTGCCCGCCGAACTGCGCCTTGCCGCCCAGCGGCTGCTGGGTGACGAGCGAGTACGGCCCGATGGAACGGGCATGGATCTTGTCGTCCACGAGGTGATGCAGCTTCAGGATATAGATGTAGCCGACGGTGACCTGGCGGTCGAAGGGCTCGCCAGAGCGGCCGTCAAAGAGCTGCACTTGTCCGGACGTCGACAACCCCGCGTCCTTCAGCATGGCGGCGATGTCTTCTTCCTTGGCGCCATCGAACACGGGCGTGGCGATGGGAACGCCACGGCGCAGATTTTCGGCGGCTTCGAGGAGCGAACTGTCATCAAGGCTCTGCAATTCGTCGTGCTTGCCATAGATGCGGTTCATCTCGTCGCGCAGCGGCTTGATGGTCTTGGTGTCCTTGTAGGTGTCGAGCATGTCGCCGATCTTCTTGCCCATGCCGGCGCAGGCCCAGCCCAGATGGGTCTCGAGGATCTGTCCGACGTTCATGCGCGACGGCACGCCCAGCGGGTTCAGCACCACATCCACGTGGGTCCCGTCCTCGAGGAACGGCATGTCCTCGACTGGGACGATGCGCGACACGACGCCCTTGTTGCCATGGCGTCCGGCCATCTTGTCGCCCGGCTGGATCTTGCGTTTGACCGCGACGAAGACCTTGACCATCTTCATGACGCCCGGCGGCAGCTCGTCGCCACGCTGCAGCTTTTCAACCTTATCGAGGAAGCGGGTTTCGAGGCGCTTTTTCGACTCTTCGTATTGCTGCTTCATGGCTTCGAGTTCGCCCATGGCCTTCTCATCGCCAAGCGCGATGTTCCACCATTGCGAGCGCGGCATGTCCTCGAGCGTCTTCGCCGTGATGACGCCTTCGATCTTGTGGCCGCGAGGTCCTCCCGTCGCCGTCTTGTCGACGAGGAAGCTGTTGAGGCGGCCATAAGAGTTGCGGTCGAGGATCGCCAATTCGTCGTCGCGGTCCTTGGCGAGACGCTCGATCTCCTCGCGCTCGATGGCCAGCGCGCGCTCGTCCTTGTCGACACCATGGCGGTTGAAGACACGCACTTCGACGACCGTTCCCGAAACGCCGGGCGGCAGGCGGAGCGAAGTGTCGCGGACGTCCGAAGCCTTCTCGCCGAAGATGGCGCGCAGCAGTTTTTCTTCCGGCGTCATCGGGCTTTCGCCCTTCGGCGTGATCTTGCCACACAGGATATCGCCCGGCTTCACTTCCGCACCGATGTAAACAATCCCGGCTTCGTCGAGGTTCTTCAGCGCTTCTTCACCGACGTTTGGAATGTCGCGGGTGATTTCTTCAGGACCCAATTTCGTGTCGCGCGCCATCACATCGAATTCCTCAATGTGGATGGAGGTGAACACGTCGTCCTTGACGATGCGCTCGGAAAGCAGGATCGAGTCCTCGAAGTTATAACCATTCCACGGCATGAACGCGACGAGCACGTTCTGGCCCAAGGCCAGATCGCCAAGATCGGTCGAGGGACCATCGGCGATGATGTCGCCACCCTTCACCTTGTCGCCCACCCGCACCAGCGGACGCTGGTTGATGCAGGTGTTCTGGTTGGAGCGCTGGAACTTGGCGAGTGTGTAGATGTCGACGCCCGACTTCGACGGATCGGTCTCCTCCGTGGCACGGATGACGATGCGCTTGGCGTCGACCTGATCCACCACGCCGGTGCGGCGGGCGGCGACGGCGGCACCTGAATCGCGCGCCACCACCGATTCCATGCCGGTGCCGACGAGCGGCGCATTGGTGCGCACCAGCGGCACGGCCTGACGCTGCATGTTCGAACCCATGAGGGCGCGATTGGCGTCGTCGTTCTCAAGGAACGGGATCAAGGCCGCCGCGACCGACACGAGCTGCTTTGGCGAGACATCGACATAGTCGATCTTGTCGGCGGGAACGGTAAGCACGTCACCGGCATGGCGCGCGATCACCAGATCCTCGGCGAAGGTGCCGGTTCCGGTCAGAGCCACGTTGGCCTGGGCGATGTGGTGCTTCTGTTCCTCGATGGCCGAGAGATAGACCACTTCTTTCGACACCTTGCCGTCGATGACCTTCTGGTAGGGCGTCTCGATGAAGCCATACTTGTTGACACGGGCATAGGTTGCCAGCGAGTTGATCAGGCCGATGTTGGGGCCTTCCGGCGTTTCGATCGGGCAGATGCGGCCATAGTGCGTCGGGTGCACGTCGCGGACTTCGAAGCCCGCTCGCTCACGGGTCAGACCACCCGGGCCAAGCGCCGATAGGCGGCGCTTATGGGTGATTTCCGAGAGCGGGTTGGTCTGGTCCATGAACTGCGACAGCTGCGAGGAGCCGAAGAACTCGCGTACCGCCGCCGCCGCGGGTTTGGCATTGATCAGGTCATGCGGCATCACCGTGTCGATGTCGACCGACGACATGCGTTCCTTGATGGCGCGCTCCATGCGCACCAGGCCAAGGCGGTACTGATTTTCCATCAATTCGCCCACCGAACGCACCCGCCTGTTGCCGAGGTGATCGATGTCGTCGACCTCGCCCTTGCCATCGCGCAACTCGTGCAAGGTGGCGATCACCGAGATGATGTCTTCGCGGCGCAGCACGCGCATGGAATCCGGTACATCGAGTTCAAGCCGCATATTCATCTTGACGCGGCCCACGGCCGACAAGTCGTAACGCTCCTGGTCGAAGAACAGGCCCATGAACAGTGCTTCGGCGGTCTCGCGTGTCGGCGGCTCGCCGGGGCGCATGACGCGGTAGATTTCGACGAGCGCCTGCTCGTAGCTCTCGACCTTGTCGGCTTTGAGTGTGTTGCGGATATAGGGGCCGTTGTTGATGTGATCGATATCGAGAAGGTTGAGCTGGGCGAAGCCCTGCTCTTTCAGCGAGGTCAATTGCTTCTCGGCGATCTCGTCGCCGGCTTCGGCGAAGATTTCACCGGTCTGCTCGTTGACCAACTCGTCGGCGAGGTACAGACCATAAAGCTCGGCATCCTGCACCAGCAGGTCCTTGACGCCGTCCTCGGCGATCTTGCGGGCCAGCCTCGGGGTAATCTTCTTGCCGGCTTCGACCACCACCTGTCCGGTCTTGGCGTCGATCAGGTCGACGGTTGGCTTGATGCCCTTGAAGCGGCCGGCGTCGAAGGGCGTCTTCCAGCCATCCTTGGTCAGCGTGTACGTCACCGTCTTGTAGAAGGTGTGGAGGATTTCCTCGGCATCGAGTCCCAGCGCATAGAGCAGCGTGGTGATCGGCAGCTTGCGGCGCCGGTCGATCCTCGCATAGATGATGTCCTTGGCGTCGAATTCGAAATCGAGCCACGAGCCG
Organism: Hyphomicrobiales bacterium; assembly: GCA_031430715.1. GTDB lineage: Bacteria > Pseudomonadota > Alphaproteobacteria > Rhizobiales > Aestuariivirgaceae > Aestuariivirga. Next base: position 3,558 of record JANPCA010000596.1, read on the forward strand.
CGATAGGGAATGATGCGCGCCGCGAACAGCAGCTTGCCCGAGGAATGGGTCTTGCCCTTGTCGTGATCGAAGAACACGCCGGGGCTGCGGTGCATCTGGCTGACGATGACGCGCTCGGTGCCGTTCACCACGAAGGTGCCGTTGGCGGTCATGAGCGGCATGTCGCCCATGTAGACGTCCTGCTCCTTGATGTCCTTCACCGACTTCGACTGGGTGTCGGGATCGACTTCGAACACGATCAGGCGCAGTGTCACCTTGAGAGGTGCCGCATAGGTCATGCCGCGCTGCTGGCATTCGTCGACGTCGAATTTCGGCTGCTCGAATTCGTAGCGCACGAATTCCAGCATCGCCTGGCCGGAGAAATCGGTGATCGGGAACACCGACTTGAACACCGCCTGCAGGCCATCGGTCACGCGGCCGCCCTGCGGCTCCTTCATCTGCAGGAACTGGTCGTAGCTTTCGCGCTGAACCTCGATCAGGTTCGGCATTTCGGCCACTTCGATGTTCTTGCCGAAGAACTTGCGGAGACGTTTGCGGCTGGCGGCGGACTGTGTTTCGGCCATCTGACTTCCTTAAACATTCTGGAACAAGCATGATCGGCAGCTTGTCAAACCCCCTCATTTTATTTTGAGGACATCGGACAAGCCGCCGCAAACAACGCTAGGGTACTGGCCCGGCGGCGCCCTGAAGCGGACGCCGCCGGACAAGGGATTGGTTACTTCAGTTCGACCTTGGCGCCGACCGCCTCGAGCTTCTTCTTCATCGCTTCGGAATCGGCCTTGTTGACGCCTTCCTTCACGGGCTTGGGCGCACCCTCGACCAGGTCCTTGGCTTCCTTGAGGCCCAAGCCGGTGATGGCGCGGACTTCCTTGATCACTTCGATCTTCTTGTCGCCAAAGGCCACGAGCATGACCGTGAATTCGGTCAGTTCCTCGACCGGCGCGGCAGCGGCCGCACCCGATGCGGCGGCGGCGGCCACCGGAGCGGCGGCGGAAACGCCCCACTTCTATTCCAACATCTTCGAGAGTTCTGCTGCTTCGAGAACCGTGAGGCTCGAAAGTTCGTCAACGATCTTGCTGAGATCAGCCATTTTAGTTTCCTTGGGGTTAAGTCGGTTTGTTACAACAATGTTGGGAGGTGCTTGCCGTCAGGCGGCAGCTTGTTCCTTCATGGCATAGGCGTTGATCACGCGAGCCACCTGCCCACCCGGAGCCGCCAGCACGCCCGCGATGCGGGTGGCCGGAGCCTGGAGAAGGCCGATGAGCTTGCCCCGCAACTGGTCGAGCGAGGGCAATTCCGCGAGTGCCTTGACGGCGTTGGCATCCATCACGGTCTTGCCGAGCGCCCCGCCAAGCACAACGAACTTGTCGTTGATCTTGGCGAAGGCCGCGGCGACCTTCGGAGCCGAGACGGGATCGGCGGCGTAAGCCACCATGATCGGACCCACGAAGAGGTCCTTGATCCCGTTTGCGTCAGTGCCATCCAGAGCAAGCCTGGCGAGACTGTTCTTGGCGACCTTCACGGTCGCCCCCGCCTGGGCCATCTTGTTACGCAGGTCGTTGACCTGGTTCACAGTCAGGCCCTTGTTGTGGGCCACAACGATCACGCCGGTGGTCTTGAACACCTGGTTGAGCGTCGCGACGAGCTCGATCTTTTCAGATCTTTCCACTTGCTCTCTCCTGTATGGTGATTGGGCATTGCACCCGTTCACCGTTGGACCAACCGCTCAAACGCCAACCACCAGAGGCAGGAGGCGCTTGCAGCGGCGCTCACTTGCCTGTCCCCCCGATCTTGGCGGATCAAGGTTTTGAGGTCCAAACCGACTTGGGACCGCCATATATGGGGTCCAAGTTCTGTTTTGACACCCATCTCATGCTGGCTTTGCGTTTTAAGCAGGGCTCGCAAGCTCTGCGCCAGCAATCTCGGACAGGTATTCGCCACTTCTGCCCTTCTCCCGCATGCGGGAGAGGGGTGGAAGTAGCGTCTCACCAATTGAGGAAACTTGTGATTTCCTCAATTGGAAACGTGTATCAACCCGCGCCGCCGCCCGTGACGGAGGCGAGGTCAAGCTTCAGACCAGGCCCCATGGACGAAGAAATGGACAATTTCTTGACATAGGTGCCCTTGGCGGCCGGCGGCTTGGCTTTCACCACCGCATCGACGAAGGCCTTGATGTTCTGGGTGAGCGCCTCATCGGTGAAGGTCGCCTTGCCGATACCGGCCTGGACGATGCCCGCCTTTTCGACGCGGAACTCGACCGCACCGCCCTTGGCGGCCTTGATGGCACCAGCCACGTCCATGGTCACCGTGCCGACCTTGGGGTTCGGCATTAGCCCACGGGGCCCCAGCACCTTGCCGAGGCGGCCGACGAGACCCATCATGTCGGGTGTCGCGATGCAGCGGTCAAAGTCGATGGTGCCCTTGCTGACGATCTCGAACAGCTCTTCGGCACCGACCACTTCGGCGCCGGCCGCCTTGGCTTCCTCGGCCTTGGCGCCCTTGGCGAAGACGCCGACGCGCACCGAACGGCCAGTGCCGTTGGGCAGGTTGACGACGCCGCGGACCATCTGGTCCGAGTGCCGCGGGTCGACGCCTAAGTTCATGGCGATCTCGACGGTCTCGTTGAACTTGGCATTGGCGCGCTCCTTGATGAGCTTGATCGCCTCGCCGATGCCATAAGCCTTGACGCGGTCGATGCCTTCGCGGTTCTTGGCCAGGCGCTTTGCAATCTTGGTCATCGTCTTACTCCACAACCTGCAGGCCCATGGACCGGGCGGAACCGGCGATCTCGCGCGCCGCCGCATCGAGATCACGGGCATTCATGCCCTTGAGCTTGGCCTCGGCGATGTCGCGGCACTGGGCCATGGTGACCTTGCCGGCCACCGCACGGCCCGGCTCCTTGGAGCCGGCGGTGATCTGGGCGGCCTTCTTCAGATAGTAGGAGGCCGGCGCCGACTTCATCTCGAAGGTGAAAGACTTGTCCTGGAAGGCGGTGATGACCACCGGCGTGGGCGTCCCCGGCTCCATCTTCTGGGTGGCCGCATTGAAGGCCTTGCAGAATTCCATGATGTTGAGACCGCGCTGACCCAGAGCCGGGCCGATGGGCGGCGACGGATTTGCCTGTCCCGCCGCGACCTGCAACTTGATGTAGCCGACGACTTTCTTAGCCATGTTCTTTCCCTCTTCAGAGGTTAGTGGTCAGGCTTGCAAGGCCTCCCACGGGTTCATTTTCGTCTTCCTTAAACGTCTTCTCCCGCTCAGCGGGAGAAGAAGGGACCCGTTGCAACGCAACGGGGAGATGAGGGGGTGTCAACGGGTCAAGAGCTCCCTTCGGCCCCTCACCCTCCCAGCCTGACGGCTGGGCCCCTCCCTCTCCCGCCAGCGGGAGAGGTGTCTAGCGCAGCTTCTCGACTTGCGCGTATTCAAGTTCGACCGGCGTCGGCCGGCCGAAGATCGATACGGCGACCTTGAGCCGCGAGCGTTCCTCGTCCACTTCCTCGACCTGTCCGGAAAAGGAAGCAAACGGTCCATCGGCGACGCGCACCTGTTCGCCCACTTCGAAGCTGATGGTTGATTTCGGGCGCTCGATACCCTCGGCCACCTGGTTCAGGATGCGGTTGGCCTCGGCGTCCGAAATCGGGATTGGTTTTGAATCGGAACCCAGGAAGCCCGTGACCTTCGGCGTGTTCTTGATCAGGTGGAAAGCCTGATCGGTCAATTCCATCTTGACCAGCACATAGCCCGGGAAGAAGCGCCGCTCGCTCTTGATCTTGCGGCCGCGGCGGACCTCGATGATTTCCTCGGTCGGCACCAGGACCTGTTCAAAAAGATCGGAGAGACCCTTCTGGGCCGCCTGCTCCCGGATCGATTCCATCACCTTCTTCTCGAAGTTGGAATAGGCGTGAACGATGTACCAGCGCTTGGCCATAAAACCTTCAGTCTCCGCCCACTAGATGCCGAAGAGCGCTTTGACGCCCCAGTTCAGAACCCCGTCCACCGCCAAGAAAAAGATCGACGCCAGCACGACCATGACGAAGACCATGACCGTCGAGATGGTAATCTCGCGCCTGGACGGCCAGGTGACCTTGTTGCCCTCTTCGCGGACCTGCTGCAGAAATTCGAACGGATTGGTCTTGGCCACGTTAGTCTTTCCTCGATAATGGCAGGGGCAGAAGGGCTCGAACCCTCGGCCTGCGGTTTTGGAGACCGCCGCTCTACCAACTGAGCTATACCCCTAATTGATCTGACGCAGATAGGAACTCCTCCTGCGAAATCAATCGTTTCATGTTTTCCAAGCGACACGGCGGCCAAGACCGGTCAGGGCCTCGCCGCCAATGGAGTCGCTCAGGATGGCTGCCGTTTAAAGGCTTGGCGGGGTTTCGTCAACGGGGATTGCATTGGCGGTAGTGGGTCAGTCTGAATTTACCTTCACACGATCTCGATGTCTTCAGGATAGATGTAATCACCTCTTTTGGCGCCTGGCTTGGCCATCCGAATAGCAAAACCTTTTTTGATCAAGTGCGCAGCGTCGTCCAAGGAAGTCTTGAATGTGGCGCTCTTTACATAGTTCCGATCCGGATACGGTATCTTGCGGTCTACAAGCTGATAACCATTCTTGGTCACGAGTGGCACCCAGTGGCTTCGGTCTGCCCTGTCTGTTCTTTTGATAGCAACAATAATTGGCAACGGTAATCCTCCTAAACTGACTGAATTTGACGCTTTTGATAAAGTCCGCGTCTCCGGTCAACGCTGACCTTTCGAGCTTTAAGCAGCTTCACTATTTCGCCAACCTCCCAAAGTCGATCCCATATGCTTGCGGCCATCGCCGGGGACATGCGGAGCGGCGCATGTGCGTCCGCATGGCTATACCGGAGAATATAGCGTGATCCGCGTCAGGTTTCCACGATTGTCAAGAGGGTCAATTTCAGTCTATCCCGCTACCGCAATGGCTATCTGACAAAGCGGACCGGGTGACCGTACTTTTCAAGCTGCCTGTCCGCCGTCAGTAACGTCATGCCTTCGGACATGGCCTGGGCAACAAGCAGTCGGTCAAAGGGGTCAGTGTGAAGGAGCGGGAGCGTAGCCAACAGCACGGCATGTCGGCCCTCTACTGGCAATTCCATATAGCCATTGGCGAGAAGCCCTGCCCGCAGTTGCCCCGCCTGGTAGCGAAAGTCGCCGCGGTCGAGCGATCGCTTGACGGCCACCTCGAAGATACTGACGACGCTCATCCACAATGCGGCGGCGGGTTTTGAAATGATCTTCGCAACTTCGTCGGGTAGCCGCGGATTCCGGTTTGCCGCCCAGATCAGCAAGTGGGTGTCTAGCAGGTAATTCAAGGCTTTTCCGGTTCTTCCAGGGGAGGCTCAAGCGGACCGCCATAGAACATCTCCTCGATCTCCTTGGCGAACATCGTATCGAAGTCGTCTGGAACTTCGAATTCCCCTTCCATGAAACCGATGCGCTGCGGTGGCTTTTGCGTGATGGCTTCCACCTTCACCATAGGCTTCCCGGCCTTGGCGATGATAAAGGGCTCGCCCTTCGCAGCTTCTTCGATAAGTTTCGACAAGTGGGTCTTGGCTTCGTGGATGTTGACCGTTTTCATTGTAATTTGCCTTAGTTCACTAGACTTAGTTCATTCGTCTCGAAATGTCAAAGTCAGCCCTGACAAACACAAAGGCCGCCGGCTCTCGCCGGCGGCCTACGAAGCGAAATCTGGCTAGCGGGCCATATTACGTGTTCTTGGGGACGACGCCCGCACCCACCGTGCGGCCACCCTCGCGG
>JANPCA010000597.1:0-15474 GCA_031430715.1 Hyphomicrobiales bacterium
CGGTGATCGGCACATGAAACCGTAGCCAATGGGCAAATGCCGCCACCGTGGCGGCCACACCCGGAATGATAAGGGCTGCCCCTTGGTTAACTGTGTCGAAGAAACCAGACGACGGCGCCACGATGCCGAAAACCGTCAAGAACACGGAAAGCGAAAAGATCAGCAGCAGGACGATGCTGGGCAGAGCCAGACGCTTCACGCGGGTAAAAACCTCCGCCAGCAGCCAGGCAGCGGCGGCCACGGCAATGCCGGCCCACCACCCCCAATTGACCAGCAGATAGACCAGCGCGCCGATGAACAGGGCGATGCCGATGGTGACGAAAATATCGTTGAAACTCGAAATCAGCCGCAGGTTTTCATTGTCGGCCTGACCAGCCGCGGCGGCCTGTTCCGCGGAAAGGCGCAACAACCCGTCGGCCTGCTCGCGGGTGATGAGGGCCGCCGTAACCGCGGCATCGAGATCGGCACTCGATACATTCAGGTCGCGCGGCGCGTTCCTCATGCAAGGCTTTCAAGCGTGATTGACGTGTTGGTGTAGACGCAGATCTCTGCGGCAATCGCCATGGCCTTGCGGGCGATGGCCTCGGCATCGAGATCCGTGTCCGCCAGCGCCCGGGCCGCGGCCAGCGCATAATTGCCGCCGGACCCGATGGCGACCACGCCATGCTCTGGCTCCAGCACGTCGCCGGTGCCGGTGAGCACCAGCGTGACCGAACGGTCGGCGACGATCATCATGGCTTCCAAACGCCGCAGGTAACGGTCGGTGCGCCAGTCCTTGGCCATGTCGACGCAGGCCCGGGTGAGTTGTTTCGGATATTTTTCGAGCTTGCCCTCAAGGCGCTCGAAAAGCGTCATGGCGTCCGCCGTAGCGCCGGCAAATCCGGCGATGACGTCACTGCCGCCCAGCGGCCGCACCTTACGGGCATTGCCCTTGATGATGGTCTGCCCGAGGCTCACCTGGCCATCTCCGGCAATCACCACCTTTCCGTTCTTGCGCACCGAGAGAATAGTGGTGCCGTGCCACGTCAGCGGCTCAGACATCGCGAGTCCTTTCCAGTCTTTGCCCTTCATGTAGGCCGCCGGGGCGCGAAAGAAAAGCCACCCTTGGCCAATTCCTTTTGCATCTGCTAAGAGGCGCCTTCTTGAAAGTTCCGGGATTGATATGCGCAAGGCCAGTATTGACCGCAAAACCACCGAGACGGAACTCTCCGTTGCCATCGATCTCGATGGCAGCGGCGCTTACGACATTCAGACCGGCATCGGTTTTCTGGATCACATGCTGGAGCAGTTGGCGCGGCATTCGCTCATCGACATCACGCTCAGGGCCAAGGGCGATGTTCACATCGACTTCCACCACACGGCGGAGGATTCCGGCATCGCCATCGGCCAGGCCGTCGCCAGGGCACTTGGCGACCGCAAGGGCATCCGCCGCTTTGCCAGTCTTCACCTGCCCATGGACGGCACGCTCACCCGCGCCGCGATTGATGTTTCGGGCAGGCCCTTCCTGGTTTGGAATGTGCAATTCACGGCAGCGAAGATCGGCGGCTTCGATACCGAACTGGTGCGTGAGTGGTTCCAGGCCTTCACCATGAATGCCGGCGTCACCCTGCACGTCGAGACCCTCCACGCCGACAACAATCATCACATTGCCGAATCCTGTTTCAAGGCATTGGCCCGGGCGCTGCGCGAAGCAATCGAAATCGACCCGCGCCAGAATGACCGCATCCCGTCCACCAAAGGAACGCTGCAAGGCTGATGGCTGTCTTCGCTGTTTTCGAGCACCCGGAAAAAGATCCGGACCGGACGATCTTCGTGAAAGAGGGTTTCTCTTCGGCCGCCTTGGTTTTCACCGTTTTGTGGGCCCTCTGGCATCGCATGTGGGTCGTCTCGGCCATCCTCATTGCCGTGTTTGGTCTGATCTATGTGCTGGTGCGGCTGCTCGGCCTGAATGAAATCAATGCGGCACTGCTTGAACTCGCAGTCAGTTTGTCCTTTGGATTCGAGGCGCGCAACCTGTGGGCCTATTCGCTCCGGCGATCAGGTTATCGAGCGGCGGCCTTGGTGATGGCGGCAAACCTCGAGGAAGCAGAACTCAAGTTTGTTTTTGCGCAGCGCAGCCAGAACCATAGTCCAGTCCCCAGTTCCAAAATGCGGTCCGAACCCGCCGATACGCTTGGCCTGTTTGAGACCGCGTGAGCAAGGCCATGAGCGTTGCAATCATCGACTACGGTTCCGGCAACCTTCATTCGGCGGCCAAGGCCTTCGAACGTGCCTCCCGTGACAGTGGCCTCAATATCAAGGTGCACGTGACCTCGGACCCGGAAGTGGTGCGTGGCGCGGAACGGATCGTGCTGCCCGGCGTCGGCGCCTTCAAGGATTGCCGGGATGGCCTCCGCGCCATACCCGGCATGTGGGATACGCTGATCGAGCAAGTTATCGGCCGCGCCAAGCCCTTCCTCGGCATCTGCGTGGGCATGCAGCTCATGGCCTCGCGCGGTCTCGAGCATCACGTCAGCGAAGGCTTCGGCTGGATACCGGGGGATGTGAAGGCGATCGTTCCAAGCGATCCTGTGCTCAAGATTCCCCACATGGGCTGGAACACGCTGGACTCGCGGCGGCCCCATGCATTGCTGGATGGCATGGCGCTTGGCGAAGCGGGTCTGCACGCCTACTTTGTTCATTCCTATCACCTCGAAACTCAGCATACGGATCATTTGATCGCCACCGCCGATCACGGTGCGGCCATCACCGCGATGGTCGGACGCGGCAATATGGCAGGAACGCAGTTCCATCCGGAAAAGAGCCAGACGCTAGGGTTGACGCTGATCGCCAATTTCCTCAGGTGGCGCCCGTGATCCTGTTTCCGGCAATCGATCTCAAGGATGGCCAATGCGTCCGCCTGAAGCTTGGCGACATGACGGAGGCGACGGTCTTCAACGATGACCCAGCGGCGCAGGCCAAGATTTTCGAGTCTCAGGGTTTCAACTGGCTTCACATCGTGGACCTTAACGGCGCCTTCGCCGGCAAACCGGTCAATGGGAACGCTGTCGAATCGATTTTGAAATCCGTTACGGTCCCGGTCCAATTGGGTGGCGGCATCCGCACCATGGCGAATATCGAAGATTGGCTGAGCAAGGGCGTCGCCAGGGTCATACTCGGTACGGCCGCCTTACGCGATCCCAGTCTGGTGCGTCAGGCCTGCAAATTGTTTCCCGGGCGCATCGCCGTTGGAATCGATGCCAAGGGCGGCCGCGTCGCCGTCGCGGGCTGGGCCGAATCCTCCGAACTCGGCGCCATCGATCTCAGCTCACGCTTCGAGGATGCCGGGGTCTCGGCCCTCATCTTCACCGACATCGACCGGGACGGTATTCTTCAAGGGCTCAATATCGCCTCGACGCTTGACCTGGCCCGCGCCGTTACCATCCCCGTCATCGCCAGCGGCGGCCTCGCCTCCATGGCTGACATCCTCAGGCTGATGGCCCCCGATTGCCGAATCCTCGAAGGCGCCATTACGGGCCGCGCCCTTTACGATGGCCGCATCGATGTGGCGGCGGCCCTTCGCCTCATGCGCGAGGCGGCGTAATGCTGAAAGCCCGCCTCATTCCCTGTCTCGATGTCAAGGATGGCCGCGTCGTCAAGGGCGTGAACTTCGTCGATCTCCGCGATGCCGGCGATCCAGTGGAAATCGCCAAGGCCTATGACGCGGCGGGTGCCGACGAACTATGTTTCCTCGACATCACCGCGACCCATGAAAACCGCGGCATCATCTTCGGTGTCGTGTCGCGCACCGCCGAAGCCTGCTTCATGCCACTGACCGTTGGCGGCGGCGTGCGCACGCTGGATGATATCCGCGGGCTGCTGCTGGCTGGCGCCGACAAGGTGTCGGTCAATTCCGCCGCCGTTGCGAACCGCGATTTCGTCCGCCAGGCCGCGGAGAAATTCGGCAGCCAATGCGTCGTCGTGGCCATCGATGCAAAATCGGTGGCGGCGGGTAAATGGGAAATCTTCACCCATGGCGGCCGCCAGCCCACCGGCATCGACGCCGTTGAATTCGCCCGTGAGATCGTAGGTCTCGGTGCCGGCGAAATCCTCCTCACCTCCATGGACCGCGATGGCACCGGCAAGGGTTTCGACATCGCCCTGACCCGCGCCATCGCCGATGCGGTGACCGTTCCCGTCATCGCATCGGGCGGCGTCGGCACGTTGGACCATCTGGTCGAAGGCATCCGCGATGGTCACGCGGCGGCGGCCCTTGCCGCATCGATCTTTCATTTCGGCACCTACACCATTGCCGAGGCCAAGCATCACCTTTCGGCCAATGGCATTCCCATGCGGTTGTGCTAGGGACGATCATGACGGAACACGGACTGCACATCCTGGCTGAACTCTCCGATGCGGTTGCGAGCCGGAAAGGCGCATCAGCTGATGAGTCCTACACGGCGAAACTTCTGTCCCAGGGCGTGGAGAAATGCGCCAAGAAACTGGGCGAGGAGGCTGTCGAGACGGCACTCGCTTCCGTTCTGGGTGACAAGAAACACATCGCCGCCGAATCCGCCGACCTGCTCTATCATCTGCTCGTGCTGCTCGAAGCCACCGGTGTGAAGCTCTCCGATGTCATGGCTGAACTGGCGCGCCGCAAGGGTGTAAGCGGCATCGCCGAAAAAGCCCAGCGCCCCAAGGCCTGACGATGGAAGAACTGGTCAAGGAAGTCTCCCCCTTCCGGCGCTTCGCGCGCGAGGAATGGGCAGCCCTTCGCGCCGATACACCGATGACGCTCAATCAGCAGGACCTCGACGAGCTGCGTGGCCTCAACGACCGCATCGACCTGGCGGAGGTCGAGGCGATCTACCTGCCGCTGTCCCGCCTTCTCAACCTCTATGTGGCGGCGACTCAAGGCTTGTTCCGCGCCACCAACAATTTCCTGCATCTCACCGACCGCAAGGTGCCCTATGTGATCGGCATGGCGGGCAGTGTCGCGGTGGGTAAGAGTACGACCGCGCGTATCCTGCAAAGGCTTCTGGCGCGCTGGCCAAAACATCCCAAGGTGGACTTGGTCACCACCGATGGCTTTCTACTGCCCAATGCCATCCTCGGGCGCGAGGGGCTGATGGCCCGCAAGGGTTTTCCCGAAAGCTACGACCTGCCGGCCATCCTGCGCTTTCTCTCGGACATCAAGGCGGGAAAGCGCAATGTCACGGCCCCGCTCTATTCGCACTTGACCTATGATGTGCTGAAGGATGAGCGCGCCACCGTCGATCAACCCGACATCCTCATCGTCGAAGGCCTCAACGTTCTACAGACGGGCCGCCCGCCGCGCGATGGCCGTGGCATTCCCAACAGTTCCGACTTCTTCGATTTCTCGATCTATATCGACGGCGAACTTGACGACCTGCGCAACTGGTACATCGCCCGCTTCTTCACGCTGAAGGACAGTGCCTTCCGCAACCCTAAGTCCTACTTTCACCGTTACGCGGCCTTGAGCGACGTTGAGGCTCGCGACACCGCGACGCGCATCTGGGAGACCATCAACCTGGTCAATCTGCGCGAGAACGTGCTGCCGACCAGGCCCCGCGCCGATCTCGTGCTGCGCAAAGGGGCCGACCACTTCGTGCGCAGCGTCTTCCTGCGAAAACTATAGGAAGCCCAAGGCCTTCGCCTGGGAACGGAGATTGATCTCCGGCCGCGCACCCACATGGGAAATCACCTCGGCAGCCGCCAGCGCCCCCAACTGGGCACATGCGGCCAACGACTTGCCCGTCGTAAGCCCATGCAGAAATCCCGCCGCGAAGAGGTCGCCGGCACCGGTCACGTCCACCACCTTGTTGACAGGGTAGGCCGGCGCCGCATGGATCTCCTGACCCTCGACCACGACACAGCCAGCGGCCGACCGGGTCAATACGGCAATCGGGCAATCCTTGGCGATGGCCTGCATTGCGCCATCGAAATTCTGCGTCTGGTACAATGACTTGATTTCCGACTCATTGGCAAAAACGATGTCGATGTCGTTGCGGATCAGGTCGAGGAAACTATCGCGGTGGCGCTCGACGCAAAAGGAGTCGGATAACGTGATGGACGTCTTGCGGCCCGCATTCCGGGAAATCCTTGCCGCCAGCTTAAAGGCCTCCTTGGCTTCCGGACGGTCCCAGAGATAACCCTCCATGTAAGTAACCTGAGCCGACGCAACCGTCTCCGCGTCGACATCTTCGGTCGTGAAGTTCACGCAGGCGCCGAGATAGGTGTTCATGGTGCGCTCGCCATCCGGCGTCACCAGGATGAAGGAGCGTGCCGTCGCCGGGCCATCACTGGCGGCCGGCGTATCGAAGGCCACACCCTGGGCCCGCATGTCATGACGGAAGATGGCGCCGAGCTGGTCGGCTTTCACCTTGCCGAAATAGGCAGCCCTGCCGCCGAAGGACGCAATTCCAGCCGCCGTGTTTCCGGCCGATCCGCCCGACACCTCGATGGCCTGGCCCATGTCGTCATAGAGAAATTCGGCGCGCACCTCGTCGATCAGGTTCATGGAGCCCTTGACCAGGCCATGCCGGGCGACGAACCCGTCATCCACCCTGGCGATAACGTCGACGATGGCATTGCCGATGCACAGGACATCGACTTCCGGGCGTTTCATGGCTGCACTCCAAATCTATTGCAGGTCCAACTAGCGAAGCCTGCTTGCGCTGGCAAGGATTCCTCATTACCTCTTGCCGTCATGATGACCTCCGCATTCAGGGCCCTTGGCGATCTGCTCTCGCCCGAATTCCGCTCGGTGCTGCTGAAGGCGCTGGGCCTGACCATTGGGCTGTTCATCGCCATACTCATCGGCGTGGAAGTCATCCTGCTGGCCCTCACCCAATTTTCATGGCCATGGGCTGACTGGGCGCTGGCCCTGGGCACCGGCGTGGCCCTGTTTGTGGCTTTCTTCTTTCTCATGGCCCCAGTGACGGCGGCCTTCGCCGGCCTCTATCTCGACGGCATCGCGGCCCGTGTGGAGTACCGGCACTACCCGGCCGACCCGCCAGGCGTGCCGCTCCCGAGCCTCAGATCGATCATCATGGCGCTGCAATTCGCCGGTGTCGTCCTGCTGGTCAATCTGGCGGTCCTGCCGGTGGTCTTCTTTGGCATCGGCGCCATTGCCCTGGTGGTGGCCAACGCCTATCTGCTGAGCCGCGAATTCTTCGAGATGGCCGCCATGCGCCATATGACCCCGGAGGATGCCCGTGACCTGCGCAAGGCCAATGCGGCGGCGATCTTCGTCGCGGGCCTTCTGCCGGCGGTCCTGTCGCTGGTGCCCATTCTCAATCTGGCCGTGCCGCTGTTTTCCACGTCCTACTTCGTCCACCTGTTCAAGGCGGTGCGGGCGTCTTCGGCTCGAAGCGGCAGAGGTCTTTGATCGGGCAGCGCCAGCATTCCGGCTTGCGCGCCTTGCAGACATAGCGCCCATGCAGGATCAGCCAGTGATGGGCATGGCGAAGATAAGCTTGCGGTATGACCTTGAGCAGCTTTGCTTCCACTTCGAAAGGAGTCTTTCCCGCTGCCAGACCCAGGCGGTTGCCGAGCCGGAAAAGATGCGTGTCGACCGCCACGGTCGGATGGCCAAAGGCTGAGTTCAGCACCACATTGGCGGTCTTGCGTCCAACGCCCGGAAGTGCTTCGAGCGCCGCACGGTCATCGGGGACCTCGCCACCATGTTTCTCGATCAACTGCCGAGACAGGGCGATGACGTTCTTCGCCTTGCCGCGAAACAACCCGATGGTCTTGATCAAATCCCGTAATTTCTCCTCGCCGAGCGCCATCATCATCTCAGGCGAGCCGGCAAGGGCGAACAGCGGCCCCGTCGCCCGGTTCACACCCTCGTCCGTCGCCTGGGCCGAAAGTACGACGGCGACCAGCAGCGTGTAATGATTGTGCGCCACCAGTTCGCCCTTCGGCTCCGGATTGGCGGCCTCGAAGCGGCGGAAAATTTCGGCAATGTCAGCGGCGGCGAGGCGGCTTGCTTTGGCCATGAAATCCCTGTTCACTTGGGACTTCAGGGGTAGAACAGGTTCATGGAACGAAGCAACCCGAAAGCGTGGCAGGCAACCTTGACGCCCCATCGCAGCCTCTCGAAGCAGGGGTTCGTTGCGGTGATGACCCTGATCGTCCTGATCAATCTGGCAATCGGCGGACTGTTCGTCGCCATCGGTGCCTGGCCGGTGGCCGGTTTCGCGGGCCTCGATGTCCTGCTCATCTGGTGGGCTTTCAAGGCCAACTTCGCCGATGCCCGGCGCGCCGAACGCATCAGCATTACCGAGCATGAACTTGTGCTGGAGCGCTTGGCCGGCCGGAAAGAGCCCGAGGAACGGCGCTTCGTGCGCCGCTGGGTGCGGGTTGAGCTTGAAGAAGATCAGGGCCGCGAACTCATCGGCAGGCTGTCGCTGGTGTCCGGCCGGCAACGTGTGCACATCGGCGATTTTCTGGCCCCGGAGGAGCGCCGCACCTTGGCGGGGGCCCTGAAGTCGGCCCTGGCCATCCCCAACATCTGATCAGGAAACGGGTGGGCGAAGGCCTGGGAAGTGGCTATCTTCACGCCATGAACAACATCAGCACCATGGAAAACGCGGCGCGCGACTACGAGGTCGTCCGCCAGAACCTAGAGTTCCTCAGGGAGCACTGGCGCGAACAACCCTCCCTCGACACCCTGGCGGGCCAGAACGGCATGAGCGCCGCCCATCTCCAGCGCCTCTTCATGCGCTGGGCGGGATTGAGTCCCAAGGCCTTCGTCCAGGCGCTCACCATCGATCACGCCCGCAAACTGCTGCGCCAATCGGTAAGCGTGCTCGACACGGCCTATGAGGTCGGCCTTTCGGGGCCGGGCCGCCTGCATGACCTGTTTGTCACCCACGAAGGCATGTCGCCGGGCTATTACAAAGTACGCGGCAAGGGCCTGACGATCCGCTACGGCTTCCACCTCTGCCCCTTTGGCAAGGCCCTTCTGATGCTGACCGAATACGGCATCTGCGGATTGGCCTTCGCCGATCCAGGACAGGAACAGGCCTCCTTCGAGGATATGCGGCGGCGCTGGCCGGATGCGGATTATCTGGAGGACGCGGGCGCCACCGCACCCATCGTTTCGCGCATTTTCGATCCGGCGAAATGGCAGGCGGAACAACCCTTGCGCATTGTGTTCATCGGCTCGGATTTCGAAACCAAGGTCTGGGAAACGCTCCTTCGCATCCCCATGGGCCAAGCCACGACATATTCCGGCATCGCCTCGCATCTCGGCAATCCCAAAGCATCGCGTGCGGTCGGTTCGGCGGTCGGCAAGAATCCGATCTCCTTCGTAGTGCCCTGCCACCGCGTGCTCGGCAAATCGGGCAGTCTCTGTGGCTACCACTGGGGCCTGACGCGGAAACAGGCAATTCTCGGCTGGGAAGCCGGACTGGTTTCGGGCAACGCCGCCGCTGCGTGAGTCTACTGTGCGGACTGCTTCTTCAGCCGCACGATGATATCGATCCGGTCGATCTCGGTTCCCGCCGGCAATTCCGGCAGGCCCTTCACTTCCAGCGTCTCGGTATCGATATCGACCAGCCCGCCGGCCTCTTCCAGATAATAGTGGAAGTGATTGGAGGTGTTGGTGTCGAAGAAGCTGCGGTCGCCCTCGAAGGCCACTTCGCGCAACAGCCCCGCCGCCTTGAATTGGTTAAGCGTATTGTAGACGGTCGCCAGCGACACGTTGATCCGCGTCGCCACGGCCTCCTGATGCAGCGACTCGGCGCTGACATGGCGGTCACCGGCGCCAAAGAGAATCACGGCAAGCGACAGCCGCTGCCGGGTTGGACGAAGTCCCGCCAGCCGCAAACGTTCCGCCAATTCCAAATCAATATTCGTCATTCCTGACAACCTTATACGCGAGTCCCTTTGAACAAAGCAATCTTGCTGCCATTGCGGCCTGTGGCCGCGTCCGAAAGCAGGCTTGGACCACCATTTCCCATGTGATAGGAACGCCTGAGCCGGCGGAAGTCCGGGAGAGCATTGGGATATGGAAGAGCATGAGCGAACGGAAATCGCGCTACGACTACGAAGATCTGCTGGCCTGCGGCCGCAGTGAACTCTTCGGCCCCGGAAACGCCCAATTGCCCCTACCGCCCATGCTCATGTTCGACCGGATCACCGAAATTTCCGCAGGCGGTGGCTCCGCCGGCCTCGGCAAGGTGGTTGCCGAACTCGATGTGAAGCCCGATCTATGGTTTTTCCCCTGCCATTTCCAGGGCGATCCCGTCATGCCGGGCTGCCTGGGGTTGGATGCCCTTTGGCAGATGACCGGTTTCTTTCTTGGTTGGCTTGGCCAGCCGGGCAAGGGCCGTGCCCTTGGCGTTGGCGAAGTGAAACTCACCGGCATGATCACGCCGGCCGTCAAGAAGGTGACCTACGAGGTGGATGTGACACGGCTCATCCTGCGCAAGCTGAAGCTTGCCGTGTCAAACGGAATTCTGAAGGCCGATGGCCAACTTGTGTATCAGGTTATAGACATGAAAGTCGGCCTGTTCGAACCGGCTGCGGCCTGAGACAAAGGAGATAACCATGCGGCGTGTCGTCGTCACTGGGCTTGGCATCGTGTCGAGCATCGGCAACAATGTTCAGGAAGTGTTGAACTCGCTCTTCGAGGCGAAGTCCGGCATCGTCAAGGCCGACGCCTATGAGAAGCTCGGCTTCCGCTGTCAGGTGCATGGCGCGCCGAAATTCGATCTCGACAGCGTCGACCGCCGCGTCCGGCGTTTCATGGGCGATGGTGCCGCGTGGAATTATGCCGCCATGCAGCAGGCCATCGCCGATTCCGGTCTCGAGGAAAAGGACGTCAAGAACGACCGCACCGGCATCATCATGGGTTCCGGCGGTCCCTCGACGCGGACCATCGTGGCTGCCGCCGATACGGCTCGCGAGAAGGGCCCGAAACGGGTCGGTCCCTTCGCGGTTCCCGCCGCCATGTCGAGCACCAATTCGGCGACACTCGCCACACCTTTCGGCATTCGCGGCGTGAACTACTCGATCTCGTCGGCCTGTGCCACCTCCTCCCATTGCATCGGCAATGCCGCCGAACTGATCCAGTGGGGCAAGCAGGACGTGATGTTCGCCGGCGGCGGCGAGGAACTCGACTGGACTCTGTCGGTGTTGTTCGACGCCATGGGCGCCATGTCCTCAAGGTTCAACGCGACACCGCACAAGGCATCGCGCGCCTATGACAAGGACCGCGACGGCTTTGTCATCGCCGGTGGCGCCGGCACCGTCGTTCTGGAGGAACTGGAACACGCCAAGGCGCGCGGCGCCAGGATCTATGCCGAACTCGTGGGCTATGGCGCGACGTCGGACGGCTATGACATGGTGCAGCCCTCGGGCGAGGGTGCCCAGCGCTGCATGCGTCAGTCGCTGGCGACTGTGCGCAACAAAATCGACTACATCAACCCACATGCGACCTCGACGCCGATCGGCGACAGGAAGGAAATCGAGGCGATCCGCGCCGTGTTCGGCAACAACATTCCGCCGATCTCCGGCACCAAGTCGCTGACCGGACATTCGATGGGCGCCACCGGCGTGCAGGAAGCGATCTATTCGATCCTCATGATGCAGAACGGCTTCATCTGCGAAAGCGCCAATATCGAAGTGCTCGACCCGGAGTTCGCCGATATCCCGATCGTCCGTAAACGGATCGATAATGCCAGGATCGACGTGGTGATGTCGAACAGCTTCGGCTTCGGCGGCACCAATGCCACGCTCGTCTTCCAGCGCTACAACGGCTGATGTCATGACGCAACAATTGATGGCCGGACGCCGCGGCCTCGTGATGGGGGTTGCCAACGGCCACTCGATCGCCTGGGGTATCGCCCAGCAACTGCATAAATACGGCGCCGAGCTGGCCTTCACCTATCAGGGCGAAGCCTTCGGCAAGCGCGTCAAGCCATTGGCCGATTCGGTGGGATCGGAAATCCTGTTGCCGTGCGATGTCGAGGACATCGCCACGGTCGATGCGGTATTCGATGAATTGCAAAAGCGCTGGGGCAAGATCGACTTTCTCGTTCACGCCGTCGCCTTCTCGGACAAGAACGAGTTGAAGGGCAAATACGCCAACACCACGCGCGACAACTTCACGCGGACCATGGTCATCTCGTGCTTCTCCTTCACTGAAATCGCCAGGCGGGCCGCGGCACTCATGCTTGATGGCGGGTCATTGCTGACCCTCACCTATGGCGGCTCGGTCCGCGTCATGCCGAACTACAACGTCATGGGTGTTGCCAAGGCGGCGCTCGAATCCTCCGTGCGCTATCTCGCCGCCGACTATGGCCCTCAAGGCATAAGGGTCAACGCCATCTCCGCAGGGCCCATGCGCACACTGGCCGGAGCGGGCATCGGCGATGCCCGCGCCATGTTCAACTACCAGCAGGCCCATGCGCCGCTGCGCCGGACCATCACACTCGAAGAGGTGGGCGGCGCCGGGCTTTATTTGCTGTCGCCCTTATCGAGCGGCGTCACCGGCGAAATCCACTATGTGGATTCGGGCTACAACATCATCTCCATGCCGCAGCCCGAGGATTTGAAGAACGGCGGTTGAAGAACACTACCGGTCGATGTAATTCCCGGTATCAAGCGATGTGATGCTCCGCGCATTCCCGCTCAGCGGATTGTCCGGCGACCATGCCAGCTTGGTTTCATAAAAGCGTGACGCCAGCGCGTCATACATCAGCAGGCGCCCGGCGAGGCTGTCGCCGATCCCGAGAATCTCCTTGATCACCTCCATCGCCTGGATCGAACCGATGATCCCCGGGAGCGCCCCGAGGATTCCGGCTTCCTCGCAAGCCGGAAAAAGCCCGCGCGGCGGCAGCTCTCCCATCAGGCAGCGATAGGTCGGCCATGGCGTGCCGTCTGGTGCCTTTTCATGGGGCTTGAATGTCGAAATCTGCCCGTCGAACTGCCCCACCGCCGCCGAAACCAGCGTCTTCCTTGCAAAGTAGCAGGCATCGCTGACCAAGTAGCGAGTCGGGAAATTATCGCAGCCATCGGCCACGATGTCATAGCGGCCGATGATCTCGAGCGCATTGGCGGCGGTGATGCGAAAATTGTGTTCCACGACGTGAACATGGGGATTGAGTCCTTGTATCATCTCCCTGGCGCTCGCTGTCTTGGCCAGGCCAATACGCGCCGTCGTGTGCACGATCTGACGCTGCAGGTTTGACAGGCTCACCGAGTCATGGTCGATGATGCCGATGGTGCCGGCACCCGCCGCCGCCAGATAGCAGAGCAGCGGCGCTCCCAAGCCTCCGGCGCCGATGACCAGAACCTTCGATGCTTTCAGCTTGTTTTGACCGGGGCCTCCGACCTCATGCAGCACCAGGTGCCGGGCGTAGCGTTCGATCTCGTCGTCTTCGAGTGCCATCAGCGTTCCCCCGAGGATCCGAAGCCCCCGGCGCCGCGCGCCGTGGCGCTGAGGTCCGTTACTTTGTTCCATGCGATCTGCGACACGGGAGCAATGACCATCTGCGCAATTCTGTCGCCCCGCGTGATAACGAAATTGGTTTCCCCGTGATTGATCAGCGGCACCTTGATCTCGCCCCGGTAGTCACTGTCGATGGTGCCCGGTGCATTGAGGACCGTGACGCCGTGCTTCACCGCGAGGCCAGAGCGGGGGCGTATCTGCGCCTCGTAGCCATCAGGCAAAGCGATGGCGATCCCCGTGGCGATAAGTCCGCGCCCGCCGGGTATCAGCACCGCTTCCTCGGCCGCGCGAAGGTCCATGCCTGCGGCGCCAGGGGTTTCATAGGCTGGGATTGCAAGGCCCACGGCATGGGCGAACTGTTTGATTTCGACCCGGATCATTCCGCGGCCTTTGCGCCTGGAATGAGCATAGCCGCCAGCCTTTCCATCAGCCTCCGCGCCACCTCGCGCTTGCTCATGTCCGGCCAGCTCTCGGCGCCTTCGGATGAAATGAGATGGACCGTGTTGTGGTCGCCGCCGAACACGCCCGCCCCGGAGCTGACGTCATTGGCGACAATCAGATCGCAGCCCTTGCGCGCCAATTTCTCCTGGGCATGCCTCACCACATGCTCGGTCTCGGCGGCGAATCCGGCGACGAGACGCGGCCGCCCCTTGTTGAGCGCGGCAATGGTCTTGAGGATGTCCGGATTTTCGATGAGTGCCAGGGCGGGCGGCCCCCCCGCATGCTTCTTCATTTTCTCATCCGCCGTCCGCTCTACGCGCCAGTCGGCGACGGCGGCCGCGAAGATGGCAATATCGCAGGGCAGCTCGCCCTCGCATGCGGCGAGCATGTCGCGGGCTGATTCGACCGGTATCAATTGCACACCCGGTGGAATGGGCAGGGAGACAGGCCCCGATACCAGCACAGTCTCGGCACCCAGCGCCACGGCGGCCTCGGCAATGGCATAGCCCTGCTTGCCGGAGGAATGATTGGAAATATAGCGCACCGGATCGATCGCCTCGCGCGTCGGCCCCGCGGTGATCAGCACCTTGCGGCCCTTGAGCGGCAGCAGCCTTGGCGCTAGCAGGGTGGCAATCGCGGCTACGATTTCAGTAGGCTCGGCCATGCGGCCAGGCCCGAATTCGCCGCACGCCATCTCGCCGTCATTGGGTCCCACAAACGTCACCCCATCCTTCTTTAGCGTCGCGATATTACGCTGCGTGGCGGCATGGGTCCACATGCGGACATTCATGGCGGGCGCCACCAGCACCGCCTTGTCGGTGGCCAGCAATGCGGTGGAGGCCAGATCATCGGCAAGCCCATGGGCCATCTTGGCCATGAGATCGGCGGTGGCGGGCGCCACCACCAGAAGGTCGGCGGCCCGAGATAGTTCGATGTGGCCCATTTCGATTTCGTCCGTCAGGCTGAACAGGGCGGTGTGGACCTTCTCTCCCGACAGACTGGCCAGCGATAGCGGCGTCACGAATTCCTCCGCCGCGCGCGTCATGATGATTCTCACGCGGGCGCCGCCCGTCCTCAGAAGGCGGATCAGTTCGGGGCACTTATAGGCGGCAATGCCGCCGCCGATGATGAGCAGAATGGTCTTGCCGGAAAACGCTGTCATGGGCGGCATTATGCCAGTATTCGGGCTCCGCTGCCAAGCAGCCGTCAGAGCACCAGATTTGCTGCGATCACGGCAAGCGCGATGGCGGCGACCACCAGTGACAACCGGGTGATCCGGCTGTTGCGGCCCTGGGCGCGGGCCAGTTGCTCAATGGTCCCGGCATCGAGCCTGATTCCGCCACCCTCTGCCATGCCGGCCAGAAGTGCTGTCGCTTTCCGGGCCTCGTCGAGCATGGCGGGCAGACTGAAGGCGATCCGCCCGAATGCCGTCACCGCGTCCTCGGCCTTGCCCACGGGTCCCAGCCGCCGCTCGATCCAGCCACGCACCACGGGCTCAGCCGTCACCCACATGTTGAGCTGCGGGTTCAGCGTCCGCGCCACGCCCTCGACCACCACCATGGTCTTCT
>JANPCA010000598.1:0-23532 GCA_031430715.1 Hyphomicrobiales bacterium
CTCTACAGGGCATTTCATTCCTCCTTCGTGCGGGCCACCGAGAGTGTCGAGGATTCGAAGGCCCTGGCGCGCTTCTCCGGCTTCCACATCGTGGTGGCGGCCAGCGGCATGTGCGAGGCGGGCCGCATCCGCCATCACCTGAAGAACCACCTGTGGCAGCCCACCACCACCGTGCTGCTGGCGGGTTTCCAGGCGGAAGGCTCCTTGGGCCGCATTCTCGAGGATGGTGCGAAGTCCGTCACCATCATGGGCGAAACCATCAATGTGAAGGCGGCGATCCGGCGGATCGAGGATTATTCCGGCCATGCCGACGGGCCGGAGCTGGTGCAATGGGTGAAGGAGCGCCTGCCCATCGGGCGCTCGATCTTCCTGACCCACGGCGAAGAGGAGGGCCAGATCGCCCTTGCCGCCGATCTGAGCGGTTTGGGCGTTGCCGATGATTGCATCATCCGGCCCAGCCTCGATGATGTTTATGACTTGACTGGCGGAGCTTGCGCTCTGCTGGCCGAGGAAACCCGCCCCCGCATCGACCCCGCCATGGTGGCCCGCCTCGACAGCCACAATGATCTCGCCGACCTGATCCTCGATCTCCAGGACGTGATGACCAGAACCACCGATGAGAAGGCCCGCGGCGTCATTCTGCGGCGCCTCAGGAAAGCGCTGCAGGGCGAAACGGGCGGCGACGGCACCAGGCGGCGTCCGCCGGTGTCGGGCCCGTCCCGGCGCAGCCGCGGCTGGGACGAGGGTTGAGGCGCCCGTCGGAGTCTGTGGAACAGGCATTCCACCCCTTGCCATAATCACTGGAACGATCTAGCCTTTCCGAAACGAATGTTCCAATGACCGATCTCCTTTCTCCACCGCGCGATTTCGCCGGCCTCAAGGCGCTCATCGCCGAGCGCGCCCAGGCGCTGCCCAAGCGCCTGACCCAGATCGCCTCCTTCGCGCTCGATAACCCGGATGAGATTGCCTTCGGCACGGTGGCCTCGATTGCCGCCCAGGCGGATGTGCAGCCCTCGACACTGGTGCGCTTCAGCCAGGCCATGGGCTACCAGGGTTTCTCCGAGATGCAGGAGGTCTTCCGCTCGCGGCTCAGGGACCGAATTCTCAACTATGACGAGCGCCTGCAGCAATTGCGCGAGCACGCGCTGGCGGCGTCGAAGCCCAATGTCATCTTCCAGGGCTTCTGCGATGCCACGGAAAAATCGATCGCATCCTTGCGCGAAAAGCTCAATCCGGAGGAACTCGACCGGGCGGTGGAGATGCTGGCTGGCGCCCAGACCATCTACCTGATCGGTCTCCGCCGTTCCTTCCCGATCACCTCCTACATGGCCTATGCCTTCGGGAAACTCGGTGTCCGGAGCATTCTGATCGACGCGGTAGGGGGCCTGGCGCCCGAGCAGCTTGGCTTCGCCACGCCGAAGGACGCCGTGCTGGCCATCAGCTTCACGCCCTATGCCAGCGAGACCGTCAGCCTGGCGCAAAGTGCGGCGGCGAGCCTAGTGCCCATCGTCTCGGTCACCGACAGCCCGTTCTCGCCCCTGGCCCAGATCGCCGATCTGTGGATCGAAGTCGGCGAAGCCAATTTCGAAGGCTTCCGCTCCATGTCGGCAACCTTGACGCTCGCCATGACTCTCACCATCGCCATTGCCGAACGGCGCGGCAAGGCGCCGGAGCCGCGCATCGGTGCGGCGTAGTCCCGACGGCCAGGAGGCGCCGCTGAATCTCGATTGGGAAGACATCAGAGCCTTCGTGGCAATCGTCAGGGCGGGCAGTCTGAGCCAGGCGGTGGCCAGTACGGCCCTCAGCCAGCCGACGCTCGGCCGGAGACTTCGGTCGCTCGAGGAGGTGATCGGCGGTCCTTTGTTCGAGCGCCTGCCCAATCAGATGGTGCTGACTCCCCTGGGAAGGCAACTGGCGGAACATGGCTTCGCCATGGAGGCCACCGCCCAGGATCTGAAGCGCAGTGCTGCCCGCTCCAGGGAATGTCAGCACCAGCCGCTACGGATCAGCGCCACCATGTCGATTTCCCTTTTTCTCACGGAACATCTGGCGGTGCTTTCATCCGAAGCTCTCAGGCACGGCCTCGAACTCGACATCGAGCCAAGCCGCGTACCGCTCAATCTTGCCTATCACCAGGCCGACATTGCGATCCGGCTGCGGGGTGTGCCTGAGGATGGCCTCATGCGGGTTCGCAGGATCGGCAAGGTGGCCTTCGCTATGTATCAACGGGCAGGGCTGGAAGAGGATGGTGCAAAGTACGTCATCGCGCTTAGCGCCAACCGGCCGCCACCCCATCCCGTGTGGGTCGATGCCTATGCCGAACGGAGCGGCCTGACCATCGTTGCCAGGCTGGGTGAATTCTTCCAGCGCCACGAGGCCATCTCAGCAGGTCTCGGGCAATCGCTGCTGCCCTGCTTCATTGGCGACAGCGATCCGCGTCTTCGCCGGTCATGCGAGCCGCCGGCGGAACTCGCGGAAGTGGCCTTTCTGCTGCTCCACAATCAGGCGGCTGCATCACCCGGCGCCAGGGCCGTGGCGGAGCGTATCGCCGATCTGTTTCATGCTCATCGGGCGCTGTTCGCCGGTCAGACGGTCCAGCCGCCGGCATAGGCGAAAACCTGACCGCAAAGGAAATCGCTTTCAGGTCCGGCGAGAAAGAGGACGAAGGCCGCCGCCTCGCGCCCCGTCGACAGACGGCCGGCCGGTACCTCCTTCAGGCGCTGCTTCAAGTCGTCGCTCTTCACGTAGTCCGGCGGAAAATAGGTCGGGTTCTCGACAAAGATCTGGCCCGTGGCATTGACTTGTACATTGTGCGGTGCCACCTCGACGCCGACGCACTTGGCATAGGCGTGCTGGGCACCTCGCGCCGCGCCATAGCAGCTTCGATTCATCGTACCGCGCAAGGCCGCAGCACTGCCGACGATAACGATCTTGCCGGAGCGCCTCTCGATCATCTGGGGAAGTGCGGCGCGCACCAAGCGGTGCATCGGATGGACGATTTTTTCGAAAACGGACGCCCATTGCTCGTCAGTCGTCTCATGGGCGAGAGCACGCGGATTTGGAATCGACAGATTGACGATCAGGATGTCGGTGCGGCCCGCCCCACGCAACAGTTCATCGGCTGCTTCGGGCTTTCGAAGGTCGCGGTCGTCGGCGATGACGTCGGCACCTTCTTCAAGGAACAGGGAAACAATATCCGGACCCATGAAGTCATGGCATTCGGTCACGATGGCGCGCTTGCCCTTCAGCCTGTCAGCCATGGTAGTCGTTCCTTTTGCTGCCGCCGTTATGTCTGCCAGCCGCCCGCGAAAGGGAATATCTGGCCGAAGAAGAAGTCGCTTTCATCGCCCGCCAGATAAAGCGCCAGGGCTGCGCTTTCCCAGCCATAGGCGAGGCGGCCCATGGGCACCTCGCGGAGGCGTTCGGGAAAATCCGCAGCCGCTACGATCTCGGGCGTGAACGATGTGGGGTTGGTGGTCCAGTTTTGGGCGATAGCGTTGATGTTCACATTGTGTGTGGCGGCCTCGACGCCAGCGGTCTTCACATAAGTCAACTGGGCGCCGCGCGCCGCACTGTAAGCGGCACGGGGTGCTGTGCCGCGCAGGCCATTGGCGCTGCCCATCACCACGATCTTGCCCTTTCGCCGGGACATCATCTGGGGCAAGACGGCGCGTATCAGGCGGTGCAGGGGATGCACCATCATGTCGAACATGTCGGCCCATTCCTCGTCGCTGACAAGTGGCGCGGGGTTGCGGCGATTCCGCTGCATAAGGTTTGCGGCGAGGATATCGACATGGCCCGCCTCGCGTACGAGTTCACCGGCGGCGGCAGGTTCGCGCAGGTCACGGGTTTCCGGGATGACGTGCGCGCCCTCGGCGGCGAACATTTCACAAAGCGCCGGCCCCATGAAATCTTGCGCTTGCGTGACGATGACGCGCTTTCCGCCGAGCCGTTTGGGCATTGGTCAAGCTCCCGTATTGGCAACCAATATCACGAGAACAGATCGGCAGCGCCGCTTCAGAATTGAATGCCCCTATACAGGAATGACCAAGGGTGTTCTGCAGGCTTCAAGACCTCGTTGAAAACTCGGTCTTGAATACCAAAACCTTGATGGTGCAGGTGCGGTCTTCACGCCCTATGCCAGCGAAACCGTAAGCCTGGCGCAAAATGCGGCGGCCCGCCTAGTGCCTATCGTCTCGGTCACCGACAGCCCGTTCTCGCCGCTGGCCCAGATCGCGGACTTATGGATCGAAGTCGGCGAAGCCAATTTCGAAGGCTTCCGTTCCATGTCGGCAACCTTGACGCTCGCCATGACGCTGACCGTCGCCATCGCCGAACGGCGAGGCGGCAAGAGAGCGGCGACTTCCGTCCGCCGCTCCTATGCTTAACAGCGCGTTAACGGTTCTCCTTCCAAAGTCGGGGCGACACGAATCACGCAGAGCCACAGAACAGCCATGCCCCGGGACGAGTTGCGGCAGCCCTTGAGAAAGCGCTCCTTGAGGGAGCGGCTGTGGTCGCGGCGGCCCGGCGCGCTGGCCGCGGCTTCGGTCAGCGCGGTGGCGCTCTTCGTGGCGGGCGGCATCTGGCTGGCGCGGATTCCCCATCCGTTCGCTGGCGAGCCGGTGATCGTGGCGGCCATTCCGGCGGTTCAGGATCTCACTACCGCGTCGGTCACGCCGCCCGAGGACCAGGCGGCCGATACGGAAGCAGTCATCGCGGAAAATTCCGCCATCGCCGATGGCGAAAGCACTCCGGAGTCCGAAGCCACCGAAGCAGAACCCGCCTACAAGCGCGAAGCCTCGATCATCATGGCGGCGCACCGCGCCATGAAGCCCGCCCCCATTCCCTCGGTCACCGAAGCCACCGACGACGGCCCCCTGCCGCGCATCTCGGACCATGGCAAGAGGCCCTTCGACGTCTATTCCCAGGTGACGCCACTCGCCGTCATCTCCTCCAACCGCCCCAAGATCGCCATTCTGCTGGGCGGCATGGGGCTCAATGCCAGGCTGACCGCCAAGGCCACCAAGGACCTGCCGGGCGACATCAGTTTCGGCTTTGCCCCCTATGGCAACAACCTGCAGGGCGACGTGAACCAGGCCCGCGCCAAGGGCCATGAAATCATGCTGCAGGTGCCGATGGAGCCAGTCGGCTATCCCGGCACCAATCCTGGCCCCAATACGCTGCTGAGCGATGCGCCACCGGCAAAAAATATCGAGTCACTACAGTGGCTGATGAAGCGCTTTTCCGGCTATTCGGGCATCACCAATTACATGGGCGCCCGCTTTCTGGTCACCGCCGACGCCCTGCAGCCGGTGATGGGTGAACTCAAAAAGCGTGGCCTTGTCTATCTTGAGGATGCCACCGTCAGTCTCACGCTGTCGCCGCGGATCGGCGAAGCGGCACGCCTGCCGGTGCGCCGCGCCTCGATCGTGATCGACGCCGACCCCACGGCACCCGCCATTGCCGAGGCGCTTGCTCAACTTGAAAAGGAAGCAGTGGCCAACGGCATTGCCATCGGCACCGGATCGGGCCTTGACGTCACCATCGATACCGTGGCCGAATGGGCCAAGGATTTGCAGGAGAAAGGCATCCTGCTGGTGCCCGTCAGCGCCAGCTTCAAGGGCCGCCAGAGTTGATGGAAAAGCCGGAAATCACCGCATACCGCCGCTGCGTTGGCGTCATGCTGCTCAACGCGGACGGTCTGGTGTGGATCGGCCGCCGCTTCGACAAGCAGAACGAGGAAGGCACCGGCCATTGGTGGCAGATGCCGCAGGGCGGCATCGACAAGGGTGAGGACTCGAAATTGGCGGCCATCCGCGAACTACGGGAGGAGACCTCCATCAC
This sequence comes from Hyphomicrobiales bacterium, assembly GCA_031430715.1. Taxonomy (GTDB): domain Bacteria; phylum Pseudomonadota; class Alphaproteobacteria; order Rhizobiales; family Aestuariivirgaceae; genus Aestuariivirga. Next base: position 5,845 of record JANPCA010000598.1, read on the forward strand.
CTCCGCCACGGTGATCGGTGAATCGCCCAACTGGTACAATTACGATCTCCCTGCCCATTTGATCGGCAAGTCCTGGAAGGGTAAGTATCGAGGTCAAACCCAGAAATGGTACGCCCTGCGTTTTACGGGTCAGGACAGTGAAATCAATCTGGCGCCACCCGGCCAGCATCAGGAATTCGACCGCTGGCGCTGGGCGCCCATGGATGAAATCCCCGATCTCATCGTGCCCTTCAAGCGCGAGGTCTACGCGCGCGTGATCGCTGACTTCAGGCAATTGGCCGGGTGAGCATCGATCATATCATTTTCGACTGTGACGGCGTGTTGGTTGATAGCGAGCCGCTATCGATGCGTATCGACGTCGCGATTCTCGCGGAAAACGGCATCGTCATCAGCGAGGGCGAGGCCCACGCCCGCTTTGTCGGCAAGACATTCGCGGCGATGATTGACGAAATGAGCCGCGAGTTTGGCGTGGTTTTTCCAGAGGATGCGTCGGCCGCCAAGGACCGCCGCCTGCTGGATATCTACGAGCAGGAATTACGGGCGGTGGATGGTATCGATGCCGCCTTGATGACCCTTGGCGGCGAGTATAGTGTCGCCTCGAACAGCCCCGCCGAACGCGTTGCCGCCGCGCTGCGGATCGCTGGCCTCACGCCGTGGTTTGGCAGCCGCATCACCACCTTCGAGCATGTGCGCCATGGCAAGCCGGAGCCGGATGTCTTCATTGAGGCGGCACGCCGGGCGGGCTTCGCGGCCTCCCGCTGCCTGGTGGTCGAAGACAGCGTCACCGGCGTCACCGCCGCCAGCCGGGCGGGATGCAAGGTTCTGGGTTTTACAGGCACCCATGGCGCGCCCGGGGAGCACGGGGGCCGCCTGACCGGCGCCGGCGCCCATGCCGTCTTCGCGCGCATGACCGCCCTTCCCGGGCTGGTCTCATCCTTTCTTGACCAGGTTTGAGGAAAGCTTTGACATTGCACTGCACCACGCCCATATGGACCCTGTCGCGAGTGTAGTTTTGCGGAATACGTGAGGCGCGCCTTCTGGTGCAGCCGTTTCCCACACCAGCGATATTTCGAACATTCCTTTCACGTGGGAAAGTTTAAGCGCCCGTCAGGCCCTTGGCGAACCCTCGCCTGTGGCCATTTCGGACATGGCAGGCGCTTGCCCACTCCCGATCCGAAGCCAGAAAGAATACCGCTCGTGACGTCTTTTGCAGACCTCAATCTCTCCCAGCCCCTCCTCAAGGCGCTTGCCGCCGAGGGTTACGAAACTCCCACCCCCATCCAGGCCCGCGCCATTCCTGAGCTGCTCGCCGGAAAAGACCTGCTCGGCATCGCCCAGACCGGCACCGGCAAGACCGCCGCCTTTGCCCTTCCCATTCTCCAGAGGCTCTCGGAGAAGCCGGAGCGTGTCGCCAAGGGCCACGTCCGGGCGCTCATCCTGTCGCCAACCCGCGAGCTCGCCTCGCAGATCGCCGAAAGCTTCAAGACCTATGGCCGCACCCTGAAAGTCACCCGCGCCGTGGTCTTCGGCGGCGTGTCGCTGGGCAAACAGATGGAAATCCTGCGCGGCGGCGTCGATGTCCTGGTGGCCACCCCCGGCCGCCTCGTCGACCTCATTGAACGCCGCGCCGTATCTTTAAGCAAAGTCGAGATTTTCGTCCTCGACGAAGTCGATCAGATGCTCGATCTGGGCTTCATCCATGCCATCCGCAAGCTGACGGGCATGCTGCCCAAGGAGCGCCAGAACCTGTTCTTTTCGGCCACCATGCCGAAGGAGATCGCCGGGCTTGCCAATGCGCTTCTGACCGACCCGGTGCGCGTCGAGGTGGCGGCCGTCGGCACCACCGTCGAAAAGGTCAACCAGAGCGTCATCCATGTCGACCCGGCCAATAAGCCGAAGCTGCTGGCCGAGTTGCTCAAGGACAATAACATGACCCGCACCCTGGTGTTCACCCGCACCAAGCACGGCGCCGACAAGGTGATGAAGCACCTCTCGGTGTGCGGGTTCAACGCCGCGGCGATCCACGGCAACAAATCCCAGGCCAACCGCGAGAAGGCGCTGGCCGGCTTCAAGCAAGGCAAGGTTTTGGTGCTCGTGGCGACCGATATCGCGGCGCGCGGCATCGACGTCGACGCGGTGAGCCATGTCATCAACTACGACCTGCCGCATGTGCCGGAATCCTATGTCCACCGCATCGGCCGCACGGCCCGCGCTGGCGCTGATGGTTCGGCCATTGCTTTCTGCACGCCGGAAGATCGCGGACTGCTGCGCGACATCGAGCGCACCATCCGTCAATCGGTTCCGGTGGCGGAGCATGACATGGGCCTCAAGAACGTGGCGGCTCTCGCCCCCAATTTCGGCTGGAACCCGGCCGGCAAGGGTGCTGCCAAGCCGCAAGGGGCAAAGCGCCCGCATCGCGGCCAGCCCGGCTTCAAGGGCGGCCAGAAGCCCGAAGGCGACCGCAACCGCAATCACGGCGGCGGCAACCGTCCCCATGGCGCGTCAGGTGCGGGAGCACCCAAGCGCCAGGGCGGCGGCAAGCCGTCATGGATGAAGGACCTGGGCGCCAAGACCGGCGCCGGCGCTTAGTAGCGTTACATTTATGTGAAGAGCCCGTGCGGAGCGATCCTCGCGGGCTTTGCCGTTCATGGCACCCCCGCCTTGTCCAGAATGGCGCCGATGATCGACCACGAGATCTCGTCGGCCGCAGCATCGTCGAGATTGCACATGTCTTTCAGCGCGATATAGGTCTCGATCCCCGAGGCCCCCGACAGGCTTAAGACCAGATGCCGGAAGGCCTCCTTGGACAGCGAAGCCTTGATCGGCTCGAGAGCGAATTCATACATCGGCAGGCGCCGCCCCAGGCGTAATTGCGACTTGGGCTTGCCGCCCTCCGCCACCCAGGCCTCCAACGCCTTGGCGAGAAAATAGCGGTGCGCGCTCTCATGGCGCCGCGTGTGGGCGAAGAGAAAGGCATTGACCCGTTTGACCCGCTCGCGCACCTGCGCGGCATCGCCGATCACCTCCTCGGGCGACAGCCAGTAACCATCGAGCACCGCCTCGCGCATCAGGGCGTCCGAGGTTGCGAAATAGCGGTAAGCCGTGGCCTTGGACATCATTGCCTCGGCGGCGGCGGTGGTCACCGTCACCTGTTCCTTGCGCTCCAGCAAGGCCCGCGCCGCCGCCAGCAGGGCGCGGCGGGTGCGGTATTTCTGGTGGGTGCGGCCTGAATCGGCATTCATCGCGGACTCCAAGAAAGTTCTTGAGACTTGAGTCTCATGATGATATACGAGTCTAATATAGAAAAACCGTGGAGGAAGGCAAATGCCAAGTGCAGCCACCGACACTTTTCATATTCTCGGTACCATCATCCGGCTGCTGAGCCCGAGCAGCGGCAATGGCGGCGCCTTTTCGCTGGCCCACTACCGTGTCCGACCCGGCGCCGGGTCGCCAATCAACCGCCACCCCGGGGACGACGAGAGCTTTTACGTTCTGTCCGGCCGCTATGAGTTCGGTGTTGACGGCCACTTAATCGTGCTGGGGCCCAGCGGCTTTGTGAAAGTGCCCAACGGCAGCCCGCACCACTTCAGGAATGTGGGGCCGGAGGATGCCACCATGCTGGTGGTCAATGCGCCGGGCACCGTCCATGAAATGTTTTATGCCATGGCCGGCGAGCCACTGCCATCGGGCACCACCCGCTTTCCGGAACCCAAGACCCCGCCCGATCCGGCTGTCATCCGGGCCATCGCCGAACGCTGTGGCATCGCGTTTCTCTAACCCTCAAATTCAGGTTAAGGAGGATATTCCGATGAGGTTCTTGCTGACCGCGCTCGCCATCTCGCTGGTGGCAGCTGTTCCTGCCCACGCCAAAGAGGGCCACGCGCTCCGCGGCCTGTTTTGCAACACCAGGGCGCAGCTCCACGAAACCCTCAATCATCTCAAGACCGCCTCCAGCATGGCCATGGCCGTGGCCATGACCAACCGGGCGGATGTCGCCTGCGTCCATGCCTACCAGATCAGATATGTGGTGGCCCACCCGGTCATCATCGGTCACGCCCAGGTCAACGGCCAGCCGCTCACCCTCTATGAAGCGGCCCTCACCGGCGTTCTGGTCGGCGGCAACACAAGGCCCGTCAGCCCGCCGCTCCCCATGTTCTTCGTGCCGATGGACGAGGTGCCGGAGGCCGATGTGGAGAACGGTGCCTAGCACGCGCCAGGCGGCCAGCGGCGGGTAAAGTATTCCAACGGCCGGGATGGAAGGCGGCATCTGGAAGCTCCTGGAAGCCACCCTTTCCGGACTTCTGCCGCTGATCTTTTCCCTCGGCTTCAAATCCTGCGAGCAAGACGCGGTCCACCGCTGATCAAGCTGGGGGCAGGGGAGTTGAGTGGTGATCCATTCGACACTTACCACGCCGCTGGCGGCACCTCCGCGGCCGTGTCGCCAGCACCGATGATCTGCTGGTCGAAGTCGATGATCGAGCCGGTCATGAGGCCCGATTCGGCGCTGGAGAGGTAGGCGACGGCGCGGGCCACCTCGATGGGTTTCAGCAGCCGGCCGAAGGGGCGGCCTTCCTCAGCCTTCTTGAGCCAGCCTGGCTCCGCGTCATGGTAGGTCTTCATGATGCGGTCCTCGCCCGGCGTGTCCATCCAGCCGATATTAAGGCCGTTGACCCGGATGCGCGAACGCATGACGCTGGCCGCGGCGTTTTTCGTCAGTGTACTGAGGGCCGCCTTGGAGCCGCAATAGGCCGAAATGAAACTCTGGCCGCCATGGCCCGACACCGACAGGATGTTGACGATGGTGCCTGCCGTCTTGGTCTTCTTCATCAGGTGCAGGGCGTCCTGCATGAGGAAGAAGGGCGACTTCACGTTGATCGCAAACATCTGGTCGAAGAGTTCGGGAGTCGTATCCCAGACGGTGCCGCGGTCGGTCATGCCGGCCGCGTTCACCAGGGCATCGATGCGCCCGAAGGTTTGATCGCAGGCGGCGACGAGCTTGCGCGCCTCTTCGACCTTTGAGAGGTCGGCCGCGACGAAGACGGTCTTGACGCCCTTCTTCTCGAGATCGGCCTTGACGCGGGCGCCATTCTTCTCGTTGCGGCCGGCGATGACCAGGCCGGTCACACCGCGGTCGGCGAAGAGATGGGCGATGGTCTCGCCCAAGCCTTGCGTCGAACCGGTGACGACGGCGGTCTTGCCGTCCATTGACAGATTGGAAAGCGAGTCGGCGTTCATGTCAGGACACTTTCACGGGCTTGCCGGTCTGCCAGCTTTCAGTCGCGGCATCAGCGAGTTTCTGCGCCTGGAGGCCATCGAAACCGCTGGGAGACAAGGCTTTCTTGTTGGTCACGGCATCGACGAAGGTCAAGACCTCGTTTGAATAGGCCTGGACATAACGCTCGGTGAAGAAGTTCAGGACCGGGTCGCCCATGATGCCTTGGGCGTTGGCCAGTTCGACGGTGGTGTTCTGGATATTCCGTGCACTGAGCATGCCGGTCGAGCCGTGCACCTCGATGCGCTGATCGTAGCCATAGGTGGCGCGGCGTGAGTTGGTGATGACGGCGATCTTGCCGGACGCGGTCTGCATCTGGACGGCCGCGGTGTCGACGTCGCCCTCGGCCCCGATGGCCTTGTCGACCAGGGCCGAGCCCAACGCGTTGACGATAACGAACTCCTCGCCCACCAGGAAGCGGGCCAAGTCGAAGTCGTGGATCATCATGTCGCGGAACAAGCCGCCTGAACTCTTGATGTAAGCGGGCGGCGGCGGCGCGGGATCGCGGCTGATGACGGTGGCCATCTCGACATTGCCGATCTGGCCGCCGCGGATGCGCTTTTCGAGTGCGGAGAAGTTGGGATCGAAGCGCCGGTTGAAGCCGATCATCAAGGTGGTCTTGTTCTTCTCGACGACCTTGAGGCATTGCTCGATGCGAGCCACCGAAAGGCTCACCGGCTTCTCGCACAGCACGGCCTTGCCGGCATTGGATCCGGCCTCGATCTGCTCGGCATGGAAGGGGGTGGGCGTGGCGATGAGGATCGCATCCACTTCCTTGGCCTTGATGTTATCCTCCACACTCGCCACCGTGGCGCCGACGTCGGCGGCGAGGTCGGCGGCCGTCTTGGGCATGGCATCGGCCAGATAGGCGACAGTGGCCTTGCCCGACGCGGCGATGGTGCGGCAATGCACCTTGCCGATGCGGCCCGCCCCCAGAACTCCAAATCTCAACATCTCAGGTCCTCCTTTTGACCACGTATTTGCATCGGTTTCGCATGCGAAAAAGCTTGCTTTTTGGTCGAATTCCGGCGCCAAAACCGAGCGGCTTTGGCGCGGGAAAAGTTGACTCCGTCAATCAGTTTCAGGCTTTTCGTCCAGTCTCCCCCAGCGCACCAGCGGCTGTTTCGGAACGCAATCACAGAATGTATTTCGTCCGTTCGCAGCCAGCGCGAATTCTTGTGTCACAGCCCCATATCAATATGCAATGAAATTTGCAACTGATTGTGATCTGCACTTTTCGTTGAAAAACAGCGCCCGCTGACGAAGCTGGATTCCGGCTTTCGCCGGAATGACGGACTTAGGAGGTGGGCGCTTGTCGTGCTTCCGGTCTTCCGATTGGTGTTTTGGAACAAACATTCCGAATTGACTTCACTTTGGAATTGTTGTTTCATATTGTCAAGCAGGCAATTTCAAATTCGGGAGGCCGTCATGGCGTCGGGTGCAGGTGAACGGAAGCGGCTGGATGTCATCACGGTGGGCCGCTGCTCGGTCGATCTCTATGGCCAGCAGATCGGCTCCAGGCTGGAGGATGTCACCTCCTTCGCCAAATCGGTGGGCGGCTGTCCATCCAACATCGCCATCGGCACGGCCAGGCTGGGCTTGAAGTCCGGCCTCATCACCAGGGTCGGCGACGAGCAGATGGGGCGCTATGTGAAGGAGCAGATGGACCGCGAGGGCGTGGCGCTTGACGGTATCGTCACCGATCCCACGCGCCTCACGTCGCTCGTGCTGCTGTCGGTCGAGAATGACAAGACCTTCCCGCTGATCTTCTACCGCGACAATTGCGCCGATTCGGCAATGAACGAAAACGACGTCGATGAGGCCTTCGTCAAGTCCTCGGCGGCGGTGCTGGTGACCGGCACGCATTTCTCCAAGCCACATACGGATGCAGCGCAGCGCAAAGCCATGCGCATCGCCAGGGCCAATGGCGGCAAGGTGATCCTCGACATCGACTACCGGCCCAATCTGTGGGGCCTCGCCGGCCTCAGTGCCGGCGAAGAGCGCTACATCAAGTCGGACATGGTGTCCGAACACATGAAGACCATTCTGCCCGATTGTGACCTGATCGTCGGCACCGAAGAGGAAGTCCATATCGCGGCCGGTAGCGAGGACACGCTGGAGGCCCTCAAGATCATCCGTGCACTGTCGAAAGCCGTGATCGTCCTGAAGCGCGGGCCGATGGGCTGCGTGGTTTACCCCGATGCCATTCCCGACGCGCTCGACAAGGGCATCGTCGGCACGGGGTTTCCCATCGAAGTCTATAATGTGCTGGGGGCGGGGGATAGTTTCCTCTCGGGATTCCTGCGCGGCTGGCTCAGGGGCGAGGATCACCAAACGTCGGCCACCTGGGCCAATGCCTGCGGTGCCTTCGCCGTTTCGCGGCTCCTCTGCTCGCCGGAGATTCCGACCTGGGAGGAATTGCAGTTTTTCCTCGAACATGGCAGCCCGCACAAGGCGCTGCGCAAGGACGAGGCGATCAACCATGTGCATTGGGCGACGACCAGGCGCGAACAGCCGGACACGCTTCTGGCGCTGGCCATCGATCACCGCATGCAGCTTGAGGACATGGCCGACAAGGCGGGCACTCCCCGCGGGCGCCTGAACGATTTCAAGCGGCTGGCCATTGCCGTCATTGCCAGGGTCTCGGCTGGCCGGCCCGGTTTCGGCACGCTGCTCGACGATGTCTATGGGCGCGAAGCGATGTTCGATGCGGCGAAGCTGGGCTTGTGGGTGGGCCGCCCGCTGGAGAAGCCGGGATCGCGGCCGTTGCGCTTCGAGTTCACCCAGGACGTGGGTTCGCGCCTTGTCGACTGGCCGGTGACTCATACGATCAAGTGCCTGTCTTTCTATCACCCCGACGATGCGGCCGAGTTGAGGGACGAGCAGGCCCAGAAACTGCGCACGCTCTATGAGGCGGCGCGCAAGGTGGGCCGCGAATTGCTGATCGAGATCATCGCCGGCAAGCATGGGCCGCTTGACGATCACACGATTGCCCGGGCGATGCAGGAGCACTACGCACTCGGCATCAAGCCCGATTGGTGGAAGCTGGAACCGCAGGGTTCGGCCGAGGCCTGGGACAATATCAGTGCTGTCATCAAGAACAACGATCCGTGGTGCCGGGGCATTGTGCTGCTCGGCCTCGAGGCGCCCGAGGACGAGTTGGCCAAGGCTTTTGCTTTCACCCAAGGCCAGTCTTTGGTCAAGGGATTCGCGGTCGGGCGCACCATCTTCAACCATGCCGCACAGCAATGGCTTTCAGGCAAGATGAGTGATCAGGCGGCCACGGATGACATGGCTGCGCGCTTCGGCAATCTTGTCAATCTGTGGCACAAGGTGCATCAACAGCGCGCCATCTGAACTTCCCGGAGGATCCCATGAGCTCGACCATCCGTCTCACCGCCGCGCAGGCCCTGGTGAAGTTCCTGACGCGCCAGATGACCGTCGTCGATGGCAGCAAAGTGCCACTCTTCGCCGGCATGTGGGCGATCTTCGGCCATGGCAATGTGGCGGGCATGGGCGAAGCGCTGTTCCAGGCGCGCGACGCGTTGCCGACGCTGCGCGGCCAGAACGAGCAATCCATGGCCCATGCGGCCATCGCCTATGCCAAGGGCATGCGCCGCAAGCGCATGATGGCCTGCACGACGTCGATTGGGCCAGGCGCCCTCAACATGGTGACGGCGGCGGCGGTGGCCCATGTCAACCGCCTGCCGGTGCTGTTCGTGCCGGGCGACATTTTCGCCAGCCGCAGGCCCGATCCGGTGCTGCAGCAGATCGAGGATTTCAACGACGGCACCATGTCGGTCACCGATTGCTTCAAGCCGGTGTCGCGCTATTTCGACCGCATCATGCGGCCGGAACAACTGATCCCGGCCTTGAACCGCGCCATGGTGGTGCTGACCGATCCGGCCGATTGCGGGCCGGCCACTCTCGCATTCTGCCAGGACGTGCAGGCGGAGGCCTATGACTATCCGGAAAGCTTTTTCGCCGAACGGCTGTGGAGCCAGCGGCGGGCGCGGCCCGACGGCAATGAGCTGAACGAGGCCGTCCGTGTACTGAGGAATGCCACGAAGCCGGTGATCGTGGCGGGCGGCGGCGTGCTGTTCTCGGAAGCTTCCGAGGCGCTGGCGGGGTTTGCCGGGCGGCACGGCATTCCGGTGGCCGAGACGCAGGGTGGAAAGTCTTCTTTGCCGTTCCTCAATCCGCTCAACATGGGCGCGGTGGGGGTGACCGGCACAGTTGCGTCCAATACCCTGTGCGAGGAAGCCGACGTGGTGCTGGCATTGGGCACCCGGCTGCAGGACTTCACCACGGGGTCATGGGCGCTGTTCAAGAATCCGGACAAGGTCATCGTCGGCCTCAACACGCAAGTGTTCGACGCAACCAAGCACCGGGCCGTTCCTTTGGTTGCGGACGCGCGTGTTGGACTGGAAGAACTCTCGGCCAATCTGGGTGCTTGGACAGCACCCGAAAGCTGGACGAAGAAAGCCAAGGATGGCTTCAAGACGTGGATGAAAGTGGCCGATACTTACACGGCGTCCTCCAATGCCGAACGGCCATCGGATGCGCAGGTGATCGGTGCGGTGCAGCGGGCGCTGGGCCGCGACATTTCGGTCCTGTGCGCGGCGGGCGGGCTGCCGGGCGAATTGCATAAGCTGTGGCAGGCCGGTGCGCCGTCGTCCTATCACATGGAATATGGCTTCTCCTGCATGGGCTACGAGATCGCCGGCGGGCTCGGACTCAAGATGGCGCAGCCGCAGCGCGAGGTCGTCGTCATGGCCGGCGACGGCTCCTACATGATGATGAATTCGGAACTCGCCACATCGGTGATGCTGGGAGTGAAGCTCACCATCGTGCTGCTCGACAACCGCGGCTATGGCTGTATCAACCGGCTGCAGCATGCCACCGGCTCCGAGCGCTTCAACAATCTCTACGACTACAACACGCAGCATGAAGTCTCGCCCGAAATCGATTTCGTGGGTCATGCGAAAGCCCAGGGCGCCATTGCGCTCAAGGCTTCGTCACTGGCCGATCTTGAAGCCGCACTGGTTGACTCCAGGAAGAATACGCGGACCACGGTTATCGTCATCGATACAGACCCGATGATCTCGACGGAGGCGGGCGGCCACTGGTGGGATGTGGCGGTGCCGGAGGTGTCGGTGCGGCCGCAGGTCAACGCGGCGCGCAAGACATATGAAGCGGCCCTGCCCACGCAGCGGCTGGGCGATTGAGGAGGCGGAAAATGTCCAAGCTCAAGATTCATCCATCGACGGAGGAAGGCCGCATCGTGCATGTGACGCCGAAATCAGCGGGCTGGACCTATGTCGGCTTCGACCTGTGGAAGCTGCAGCCCGGCAAGATCGCGGTGGGCACCGACGGCGACCGCGAGACCTGTCTCGTGCTGATTTCGGGGCTGGGCGGCGTGCGCGCCGGGGCCGCCGACTATGGCATCATCGGCGAGCGTATGTCGCCATTCGAGGGCAGTCCGTGGTCGGTCTATGTGCCGCCCAGCGTCACCTGGTCGGTGACGGCCAAGACCGGCATGGTGCTGGCGGTGTGCTCGGCACCCGCCAAGGGTGAGTTGCCGGGGCGTATCATTCCACCCTTGGGTCTCTTCAAGGAGACGCGCGGCAAGGGCTCGAACACGCGACATGTGACCAACATCATTCCGGAGTCCGACGCGGCCGAAAGCTTGCTGGTGGTCGAGGTGATCACGCCGGGCGGCTGCACCTCGTCCTATCCGCCGCACAAGCATGACCAGGACAATCTTCCAACTGAGTCCCTGCTTGAGGAAACTTACTATCACCGTATCAACCCGCCGCAGGGTTTTGCTTTCCAGCGCGTCTATACGGACGACCGGTCGCTCGACGAGGCCATGGCGGTGGAGGACGGCGACGTGACGCTGGTGCCCAGGGGCTATCACCCCTGCGCCACCACGCATGGTTACGATCTCTACTATCTCAACGTGATGGCCGGGCCGAAGCGGACGTGGAAGTTCTATAACGCGCCCGAGCACCAGTGGCTGCTGAAGGCTTAAGGCATACCCTCACCCGGCGCGTTCCGCGCCACCCTCTCCCGCTCTGCGGGAGAGGGTATCAGCGTCTGGCGGTATTTCTCGGCGTCCCAGTTTACCAGCTTGCCGATGTCGGCATCGGTCAGCGCCACCAGCGGGTCATCGTCTTCAATGCGGCGCATGACGCCGGCGAGGCAGCGGCCCATGGGTTCGACGGCGGGCTTGGCGTCCTTGCGGATGAGGACGCCTTGGCCGGGGATGGCGACGAGCGGTGCTCCGGTGGTGAAATCGGTGGCGACGCCGACCCCTAGGAAAACCACGTGGTCGGGATAGAAAACCTTGTCGCGGCCACGGGACAGGGCAAGGCTGTCGGTGGCCAGCGCGTGGGTCTCGTCATATTGGGCCGGTTGATAGCGCGTGCCCGCGCAGAGCCTCAACAGCGCGTCACGATCGGGCGTGATGGCGGAGCGCACGGGGCGGCGCACGGCGGTCACCACGCGATCAAGCAGGGCTTCGGCTTCGGCAATAGTCGGCGCTGCAACTACGAGGCCGTGGTTGCCAAGCACCAGCACATCGATGCCGGGTTTGAGCCGCGCCGCGATGGCGGTGGCGAGCGGCAGGCCGGGGCGGGCATAGGGGATGAAGGCCCAGTTGCAGCCGTTCAGCTTATCGGCCAATCGCTCTTCGGCATCGCTGCGGATGGCCCAGGCGATGGTGTTGACGCAGTGGACGTGGACGACGGCGCGCTGCGGCATCAAGGCATGGACGGTGGTTTCGATTGACGGGCGCAGGCCCGTCACGTTGAGATCGGTGCGCACGAAGGCGGTGCAGGACTCGCAGGCCGGGTCGTCATGCTGAAGAGCATCGAGGATCGCCTGGTGATCCAGCGGCACGAAGATGTCACGGGCCGTGGCGTCCTTGAGCCAGGTGCCCGAGGCCTTGATCCACATGAGGCCATCGTGTTTGAGCGAGGTGTTGCCGCCCGCCGCCTGGACCAGCAGGGGATCGGCACCAACGCGGGCCGAGAAGCTGCGAAGCTCGTCGAGTTCTACCATGTGAAGCTCTCCATCCAGTAGTCAGGCGCGGGATCGAGTGTTCCGGGATCGTGGCCCGCCGAAACGCCGGTCATGACCAGGAGTGTGGCGAAGCCCGCGTTACGGCCGCCGGCGACGTCGTGCTCGGCGCTGTCGCCGATGCAGAGGATGGGCTTGGGGTTGCCGATCAGATTGGCGGCGTGGGCATAGATGGCGGGGTAGGGCTTGCCGATCCAGGTGACCTTGCCGCCCAATTCTTCATAGAGTGCCGCAATGGCGCCGGGGGCGGGCTGAAGGCCTGACGGCGTGAGCATCAGCTTGTCGGGATTGCAGCAGATGGCGGGGAGGGTGAGGCCGGTGAGGAGCGTGCGGTATTGTTCGAGGGATGTCTTCGGGGCGTTGGAGCCGAGGATGAGGATGATGTCGGCATTGTGGGGGTTTTTGACGAAGGTGATGGGGTCGAAGCCGTAGTCCTCGCCGTCCTTGCCGATCAGATAGGCGCGAAGCTTCTGGCGTTCGGACTCGCGGACCCCCACCCCTACCCCTCCCCGCAGGGGGGAGGGACGAAGCTGGCGATATGCCACTTCGCCTGAACTCATCGCGTCAACAAAGCAGTCGCGGGGGACGCCCATCATGATGAGGCGCTGGCGGTTGGCTTCGGCGCGTTTGCCGGAGTTGGTCATGACGGCGACGGGGATGCCGGTTTCGCGCAATTCCGTCAGTACACGGATGGTTCCGCGGTAGAGCTGTTGGCCGTCGTGAATGACGCCGAACTGGTCGATGAGCATGCCGCCGAACTGGCCGGCGATTTCGGCAAGTCCGCTAATTCGCATGGCCGACGCCGCGCCAGGCGAGGCGGGCCGTGCCTACCGCCGCGTGTTCGCTGAGGCTGGGTTTTTCAGGCACGCGTAAGGCCCGTAGCCTGATTTCCGTCCAGGCGGGATTGGCGGCACCACCGCCCGCGGTGCGGATCGATTTTAGGGGCGAGGCGCCGAGTTCGCCCAGCTTGGCATAGGCCTTGACCTCGATGGCGGCGATGCCTTCGAGGATGGCCTGGAAGAAGATGCGCTCATCGGCGGGACGAGGCTCGAGGCGCGGCGGATAAGCTGGATAGTTGCTGGGAAAGCGCTCGCCGGGCCTGGGCAGGGGATAGTAATCGAGGCCGGTGGGTTCATCGGGCTTCAGCAGCGGCGTCAGGCGGGCGATGTCGCCCTTCGAAAAATAAGCGGCGATGGCGGCACCCCCGGTGTTGGAGGCGCCGCCCGCCAGCCATTGCTCGCCGATGCGGTGGCTATAGATGCCGAAGTCCGGTGCGAATACGGGATTGGCCGACAGGAGCTTGAGCGTCAGCGTGGTGCCGAGCGAGGTGACGCCGTCGCCAGTCTCCGATGCGCCGCTGGCCAGAAAGGCGGCGCAGCCGTCGGTGGTGCCGGCCACGATGGCAACATCGGGAGGCAGATTGAATTGCGTGGCGATGTCGGGGCTGATGCTGGCGACCCTGGTTCCGGCCGGGACTACGCTCGGGAACAGCGCGGCATCGAATCCCGTGGCGGCGATCCAGGCCGGCCATTGCCGCGCCACCGGATCGTAGCCGGATTTGAGCGCGTTGTTCTCGTCGGTCACGTCATAGCGGCCGCGGAGTTGGCCCATGATCCAGTCGGCCTGGTGGACGATGCGGAGCCCCACGCCGCGCATCCGCATGGCGCGGGCCAGGGGCGAGGTGGCGCCAAGTGCCGCCGTCTCGCGCGGGGCGGCGGCGGCCACGAGGGCCAATTGCGCGGCATCGGCCACATCATTGTACATTGAGGCGAGACCCGCCGGGGCGCCATCGCTCAAGATGGGCAGGATGGTGCCCGAGGTGCCGTCGATGGCGATGGCGCGGATGGTCAGGCCCTTGAGATCGAGGCCCTTGAAGGCCGTGACGCAAGCACTCCACCAGATGGCGGGGTCCTGCAGAATGCGGCCGCCGGTCTGGATGGGCGCCATGATCGGGGCCGAGGACATGGTTTGCAGCGCGTTGCTTTCATCTACCGCGGCGATGCGCACGCCGCTGGTGCCGATGTCGATGCCAAGGACGGCGCCGATGGTCATTGGTTTTCCACCGCGGGTAAATTTGCCCAGGGAATATCGAGCGGCACATCCGAGGTGAGAGCATTGAGCAAGGCGTTGGTGAGCGGAAGGCTGGCGGCATCCAGTGCGCCGCCGGCCATCATGGCGCGCAGGGCTGGCGCAACGGCCACACCCAGTTCAGCGCCCTCGATGGTGTCGCCCTGCATCGGACCTTCCTTGGTTTGTTTGTAAGTCAGACCGCGGCCGAGATGGTTGCCAAGTCTGGAATTGCGTCCGGCCTGGCAGGTGACAAAGAGATCGCCCGCCCCCGGCATGCCCCAGACGCTGGCGGCCTCGCCGCCATGGCTGAGAACCAAAATCATCAGTTCACGGATGGCCTGGCCGAAGACGAGGGCGGCGGCATTGTGATTGAGGCTACGGTTCTCGGCGGCGGGCAGCGTTTCGAGGCGGCCCGCCGCCCAGCCGACCGCGATTGCGAGTAAATTCTTGAAAGCGGCGCAGATTTCGACGCCGATGACATCGGACGAGACGCGCGGATGATAATAATCCGTTGCCAGCATGGCGCAGAGGTCATGGGCGAGACGGGCGTCGCGCGAGGTGATCACGGTGCCGGTGTGGCGGCGCACGGCGAGTTCGCCGGCGATGCAGGGACCGGCGATGGCGGCGATACGAAGATCGAGTCCGGCGCGGCGCTTCATCTCCAGCGCGACGCGATCGGGAAGAGCCGTCAGACAATCCGCCTCTGCATGCATGCCCTTGGTGATCATCACGACGGGCACTGGGTCTTTCAGGACCTCGCAGAGGCGGTCGATGGCCCAGGAGACGCCGGCCGAACTGATGCCAAGCAGGATGAGGTCCGTATCCGCGCCGAGGGCCGTCGCGAAGTCCTCGTAGTGGAAGGCTTCAATTCCATCTGGTAATTTGACATCGAGTTTCGGATGACGGCCCGAGGCCCTCACGCTGTCGATGATGGCACGGTCGAGATGGGTGCCGGCGAGGCGGACGCGGTGGCCCCGGTCGCGGAGCGGCAAGGTCATGGCCGAACCCATGACGCCGGCGCCGAGAATGGTGACGGCGCGGGTTGTCATTGTTCGTCCCGGTCGAGGAAATCCTCCAGGAGCCCAGCGTCGTCGGCGAGGTCGAGGAAGGACCAGCGGTTGCGGACGTCGCGGGCATGTTTCATGGCGTCGCGCCATACCGCGCGGGGCAGGCCCAATTCGGTGGCGGTGGTGGGACCACCGGCCGCGGCAAGCGTTGCCTTCATGGCGGCGGGGTCTATCAGCATGGGACGGAGTTCCTCGCGCAGTTCCGGCCAGACCTGGTCGAGCTTGCGGTTGAAGGCTTCGGCACCGGGCCGGTCGAAGGATTTCTTCTTGGCTTCGGCATGGCAGATGCGGCCGATCTCGGGGCCATAGCGCTGGATGAACTCGGCCTCGACGATGTGGGTGGCCTTGATCAACGGCGGACGGTCGAGCCCCAGCAATTCGTGGTGGAGACGGGCGATGGCCAGTGACGCGACGCCGACCTGCTGGCCATGGGTGCTGCCGGGATGGGCGGAGCCCGCAAACATGTCGATCCAGTGCGACACCTGGTGCTCGCCCATGGAGCCATGATGCGAGACGCCGGTGAAGCACACGCCGAGGCCGCATAAGGTCAGTACACGGTGCAAACTGCCGTTGGCGGCGATATCGTGTGTGGCAAGCCCAGCCGCCGTCTTGATCATTTCGGCTTCGTCTTCGGCGACCAGCGTATAGGGCAGGCCCGAATAGAAAGTGCCGAAGAGGCGGTGCGAGGTCCACCACTCAACCTGCGCTGTGGGGCGGCAGAGCGAATCGCCAAGGCCCGCCGCCGACAGCCAGTGGGGGGCCAGGGCCGAGACCTTGAGATCGAGAAAAATACCGCGCGGCGCATGGGCGGGAAGTGAGGTCTTGTAGCCGTTGCGCAAGGTCACCGAGGCGGTCGACGCGGCATAGCCGTTCATCGAGGCGGCGGTGCCGAAGGTGGCGTAGGTGCGGCCATCCTTGAAGCTGGCGTATTTGCAGGTGTCGGAGAGGGCGCCCGAGCCCACGGCGATGATGGCATCGCAGTGGCGGGTCTTGTCCTGCACCAGGGCAATTGTGGGTTCGTCGCAGGCGATGTTGCCCGGCAGCACGATCTCCTCGATTGTCCCTAAGGCCTTCAGATGCTTCGCGGCGCGGCGGCCCATGGCCTCGTGGGTGTTGACATCGCTGACCACGGCCAGGCGGCGCCCGAGCTTCAAGGGCCCGATCATGTCGGCCTCGCCGCCATCCAGATCTTCCTCGATGCGGATCGCCGCGAAGGGCACGGTGGCGGCCTGGTTGGTGGCCGGATCCTTCCAGCGGCCCGCCACGACATCGCCGATCAAGGCATTCCAATCGGTCATGGGCGGCCTCTTGCGGCAAACTCGAAAAGGCGGGTGCTGACATCGCGCACGGCGGGATAGAGGCCCATATAAATAGCGAGCAATTCCCGATAGCGGCTGCTTTGTTTTGTCCGTGGGCGGAAGGTCTTGACAGGTTTTCCGGCCATGGCGGCGGCGGCCTCGGGGATCGATTTGAACCAGCCCGCCCCCTTGGCGGCGGCGATGGCCGCGCCGAGCGCCGAGGCTTCGAGCGTGTCGAGGCGCTTGACATCGCGGGCCGCGGCATCGGCCAGAATCTGGCACCACAAGCCGGAGCGGGCGCCGCCGCCGATCGCCACATAGTGGGTGATGGCCTGGCCCGATGCGGCGGCGGCGAGATTGGTCATCATCGCCTGTTCCAGGGCAATGCCTTCGAGCAGGGCGCGGTAGACCTCGCCGCGGTGGTGCGAGGCGGAGAGCCCCAGGATCACGCCGCGGGTGGCGGCATCCCAGTGCGGCGTCATGGAGCCGGACCAGTGCGGCATGACGAGGATGCCGTTGGCGCCGGGCGGCACCAAGGCCGCTTCGGCCTCAAGCGTCTTGAAGATGCCGGGGTGTTTGGCGGGATCGATGTTGAAGAGGTTCTCGACGAACCAGTTCACCAGGAAGGTGCCGGAGCGCAGGCAGGTTTCGAAGATATAGCCATCCTCGGCGAGCGCCGTCATGGTGCGGAAGGCCTGCGCATCGGCATAAGCGTGGGCGGCGCTGCCGGAGACGCAGGCCGTGCCGATATTCACATAGGCGCGGCCCTTGACGAAGACATTGGTGCCGGTGCCGGCACACTGGCCATCGCCGCCGCCGGCAATGACGGGCGTTCCGGTTTTGAGGCCGGTGAGCATTGCGGCGGCGGTGGTGACTTCACCCACTTGTTCGCCGGGGC
>JANPCA010000599.1:0-1659 GCA_031430715.1 Hyphomicrobiales bacterium
CGCCGATTTCGATGCCGAGAAAGAACAGCGCCTCGGGCACCAGTTCGAGTTTGATTCCCGGGCGTCCAGCCCGCGCCTGGCTTGGTTGTCTGGATGCTGCCTCATCGACTTCGCGCACCAGGCCATCGGCGGTGAGGCCCGCGATGATGTGCCCGGACGAGGAGCGGTTGAGCTTGAGCTTGCGGGCCAGCTCGGCGCGGCTCAGCCGGCCCACCTGGTGCAAGGCCCGCAGTGCCGCGATTTCGTTTCGTGGCCGCATCTGGCGCGGCGAAACGCAGGCCGGCACCAGGTCATCCACGGTCGCCGCTCCAGGTTTTGCCCGTGGCTGGCCGGTTGGCGGGCATTGATATCACTCTACAATCGGTTGCTGGAGCCATGAATGTTGAATGAAGCAACGAAATACAGTTTGCAAGCCGTGTCAAGCACGGCACATAAAAATCCATACGGCAGTGCAACATTTCGGCAATTGGAGACACGTGCCGGGAAAGCAGGCGGCGATGAGCGGGCCGTTTCATATTGACAACTAACATGAACCGACTAGATTGTAAAAAAAAACAACAAATGTGATTTCTTCCGGCCGCGCCCTGGCCGCCACGCATCGCATGCGTCCTCCGGGGAGGTCCGGAGACCGCTCTTCGGCCATGTCCGGTGCAGGGCCGCAGGATCTACCAAGAGAGAACCGCTTAAACAGGAGGACCCAATACATGAAGCGTAGAAGTGTGATGAAGCTTGCGGCATTGGCCATGGGGCTGATGACCAGCGTATCGCCGGCATTGGCCGATTTCTGGTCGGATGCGGGTGCCAAATATCAGGGCGTCGTCCTGCACGGCGTGACCGAGAGCACCCCGCCGTCCAACTTCATCAAGGACGTGCTGGCGCCGGAATTCGAGAAGAAGACCGGCATCAAGGTCGAGATCGAAACGACCTCCTGGGACCAGATGTACGACAAGGCCATCAAGGACATGGAAGCCAAGACCGGCATCTATGACATGATCTATATCGAACAGGACATCATCTACGCCTATCTGTCGCGCAACTTCCTGGTCGACATCACCCAGGCGCTCGCGGAGATGCCGGCGCTGAAGGCCGAAGGCTACGACGAAACGCATTTCACCACCTTTGCCAACTATTTCAAGAATGCCGACGGCCACCTGTTCGGCATCCCGATGGAAGCCTTCATCAAGCTCTATCTCTACCGCACCGATCTCTTCAACGACGCGGCGGTGAAGGACGCCTTCAAGGCGGCAACCGGCAAGGATCTGGTGCCCGCCAAGACCCATGAGGAATATACGCAGATCGCCGAATTCTTCACCAAGTGGGGCAAGGACAAGGGCATGGAACTCTGGGGCTCGACGGCCCAGGCCCATACCGGCCACCCGGCCTCGTGGTACGAGTTCTTCGAGTCGATCGCCCCGACTTTCGGCGTCTATAGCTGGGGCATCGACGCCGCCAACAACTATAGCGCATCGGTCGCCAACGGCGGCACGATGAACAGCGACAAGGCCAAGGCGGCGATGAAATACTGGCTGCATCTGCGCGATATCGCGCCGCCGGAATCGCCGTCCTCCACCTGGACGGAAGTCGGCACCACCTTCGCCGCCGGCCGCGCCGCGCAAGGCCTGGTCTATGGCGAGAACGCCGCCTGGATCGCGTCGGATG
>JANPCA010000600.1:0-17946 GCA_031430715.1 Hyphomicrobiales bacterium
AGTTCGGATGGCCCTGGATGATCGCGGCGGTGTTGGCGGCGACCTGCTCGACGTTGGTGCCGGATTCTTCATCGGCCACCACCTTCACATCCGGGCACTCCTTGGCGAGCGCATCGCGCAGGCCCTGGCGTGCGGCAATGAAGCTGCCCGCCGCGAGGAACGAAATCGTGCCGATCTCGCCGGCCTTCAGGCCCGCATCGGCATGATAACGGCATTGGTACTGGCCATGCTGGTAGCCAAGATTATACCAGTTGGTGCCGAGATAGGTGAGGCGCTTCGAATTGGGCAGGTCGCCGTCGGTCACCACGGTAGCGACTTTCTTGTCGATGCATTTGTCGACCTCGGAGGCGAGCGCGTCGTCCCAGCCGCCGACGACGATGACGCCGGCCGGATTCTTGGTGCATTCGGCATCGACCGTGGTGATGAAGGCGGCGAGATCGACGGACGTCGGGCCGGCGATGCGCACGTTGACGTTGAAGGCCTTCTTGGCGGCCTCGATGCCCGGATAGACGCGCTCGACGAAGAGCGGCAGGTTGGACGCATTGCTGATCCAGACATATTCCTGGTTAGCGCGGCTGGGGTCGCCAATCGCGACGCCCAGTCCGGTGGGATCTTCGGCCCTCGCCTGGAATGCAAGTCCAGCAATCAGGGCCGATGCGCAAAGCAGAAGCCGTTTCATGTCTTCCTCCTCTTTTGCCGTCACGCCCGGCTGTTGGCCCGGGCCAATTGATCGAGTCCAACGCTCGCCAGGAGCACGAACCCCACGACGATCAGCTGCCAGAACGGGCTTATGCCCGCAATGATCATGGCATTCTGCAGGAGCGCCATCAGCAGCACGCCGAGAAAGGCGCCGGGAATGGAGCCCATGCCGCCCGACAGGCTGGCGCCGCCCAGCACCACGGCGGTAATCACCTTGAGTTCGACACCCTGGCCCGCCAGCACGACGGCGGTATTGAGGCGCGAGGCCAGCAAGGCACCGGCAAGCCCTGAGAGAAATCCCATGATGATGAAGAAACTGAAGACGGTGCGGTCGACATTGATGCCTGAGAGCTTCGCGGCGCGGGCGTTGCCGCCGATGTAATAGGCCTGGCGGAAAAAGCGGGTGCGGCCGACGAGGAAGGCGAAGATCACCACGATCACCGCCATGAACCAGAAGGGCGAATAGATTCCCATAATCTGCGTTTGGCCGAAAACCGTGTAACCGTTGCCGATGTTGGTCACGCCGGCACCGGAGACAAGCTGCAGCCCGCCGCGGTAGATCGACAGCGTTGCCAGGGTGGCGATCAGCGCGTTGATCTTGAACCTGGTGACCAGCACACCATTGATCGAGCCGAGGATGACGCCCCACAGGCAGCCTGCGAGGAAGGCCGGCACGGGCGGCCAGCCGAGCTGCTTGGCGCAAAGTGCTGCGATAATGCCGGAAAAGGCAAGGATGCCGCCGACCGAAAGATCGAACATGCCGGAAATCATCAACACCATCATGCCGCAGGCGAGAATGCCCGTCTGGGCCGTGTCGAGCAGCACGACGGCGGCGTTGCCGGAGGTCGGGAAAGTATCGGGCCGGAAGGCAGCCATTGCAACAATGAGTACAAGGATCAATCCGACCAGCAGGAGCGGCCGGTCGGTGGCGATGCGGGACAGGAGGGCGCGCCCGCTCATGCGGCTTTTCCCGCATGGGCGGATGGCGGGGCGGCCAGTTCGAGAATGGCTATCTCGGTCGCATCGGCGGCGTCGAGTTCGCCCACCACCCTGCCCTCGGCCATGACGGCGATGCGATGGGCGAGTGCTAGCACTTCGGGAAGGTCGGACGAGACCACCAGCAAGGCCAGGCCCTCGGCCGCGAGATCGCGCAGGATGCGGTAGATGTCGGCCTTCGAACCGACGTCGACGCCGCGGGTCGGCTCGTCGACGATGAGAATCCGGGGGGTGCGGGCGAGCCATTTGGCGAGCAGCACCTTCTGTTGGTTGCCGCCCGACAGACTGCGGACTTCGCGGTCGATTCCCGGTGCCGCGATGCGCAGCGCTTCCAGGTATTGGCGCGCCATGGCCCGCATGTCCGCCTTGGACAGCAAGCCGTGGCGCGTATATGCGGCAAGGTTGGCGGCGGCCATGTTGGCCTCGATGGTGAAATCCATGAACAATCCGCCGTCCTTGCGGTCCTCGGGCAGCATCGAGATGCCGGCCGCCATGGAATCGGCGGGGCTACGCGGCTTCAGTTCACGGCCGTCCGCCAGCAGGCTTCCCGCCCGAATCGGGCGCAGTCCGAAGATCGCCTCGCAGGTTTCGGTGCGCCCCGCGCCAAGCAGGCCCGCGAGGCAGAGAATCTCGCCATAGCGCAGCTTGAGCGTCGCATCGGCAACGCCCTTGGCGCGCAGGCCCCTGAGTTCAAGCGCCACGCCCGCGTCCCCGGCGGCGCGGCGGCGATCCGGCTCGAATGACAGTTCGCGGCCGACCATCAAGGCGATCAGATCCTTGTGAGCGACTTCGGACGTATTGCGCACGCCAGTCACGCGGCCATCCTTCAGCACCGTCACCCGGCTTGAGATTTCGAAAATCTCCGCCATGCGGTGCGAGACATAGACAATGGCAATGCCCTGGGCGGCGAGCCTGCGGATCACCCGGAACAGATGGCGCGCCTCGCCGATGGTGAGGGACGAGGTCGGTTCGTCGAGGATAATGAGCTTGAGGTCATGCGACAGGCCCTTGGCGATTTCCACCATCTGCTGCTGGCCGGGCGAGAGCTGGCTGACCGGAAGACGCGGGTCGATATCGACCTCGAGATCCTTCAGTATCCGCCGGGCGCCATCGAGCATCGCGGCGCGGCTGATGATTCCGAAGCGGTTGGTTGGCTGGCGGCCGGCATAGACATTCTCGGCCACGCTCAAGGCGCCGACAAGGCTTCTCTCCTGGAAGACCATGGCGATACCGGCATCGGCGGTGGCCTGTTCATTGCGGCCGATCATGGATTGGCCGTCGAGTTCAATGGACCCGGAGTCCGGCCGGTAGACGCCCGCCACCAGATGCATGAGGGTCGATTTGCCGGCCCCGTTCTCGCCGATCAAGGCATGCACTTCGCCCGGCTCGACCTCGAATGACACGCCATCGACGGCCCGCACACCCGGAAAGGTCTTCACGACATTGCGGACGGCCAGGCGCGGCATGCGGTCGATCCTTTGCTGCGGAGAAAAGAAGATGCTGCGGAGTTGAAGGCAATGTCAATAGGTCTCTAGGTTTTAAACCTGTTTACACTGTGTCTGGCAGATAGAGCGTTCCTTCGAAGGCGGTGACGCTTTCGCCGGCGATCGTAACGGTCTTGCCCGCGGCCGTGCACCAGAGATCGCCGCCACGGGGCGAGAGATGGCGGCTATGGATCGAAGTCTTGCCCAGGCGCTCGGACCAGTAGGGAACGATTATGCGGTGGGCCGTGCCGCAGACGGGATCCTCGGGGAGGCCAACCTTTGGGGCAAAGACGCGGATCACAATATCGCAACCGCTGGCGGGCGCGGTCACGATGAGCGTGTTGCGGTCAAGTTCCGCTACCCGGCCGAGATCGGGGTTCAGCGCCGCGACTTCGGCTTCCGAGGACAGCACTGCGATGTAACCAAAAGCCGAAACGAAACATTCAACTGGACGAGTGCCGAGCGCATTGGCGATCTCATCGCCGCGGCCGGACGCCGCATAGTCCATTGCCGGCCAGTCGACCGCGATGCCGTGGGGGTCCGGTCTGCTATTGCGCAAACTGCCATCCGGCAATCTGAAGGACAATCCGGTTTGGTCATCGCCGCGCCGTGCCATTGCAACATGCGCGGCGGCGAGCGTGGCGTGGCCCGCTCCCGGATGCGGGCCAGTCGAGGTGAAGAAACTCAATGATGGATTGTCCTCTTCCGGCCGGACGATCACCGCCAGGACATCGGCGCCGATGAGGCCGCAGGCCCCCGACATGAGCGCTGGTTCAGGCGTTTCATCGAGCGTGAGCACATAGGCGGGATTGCCGTGGAAGACATGGCTGGCGAAGGTGACCACCTGGCAAAGGGCAGCGCGCACGGCCTCAGTCCTCGATCGGCTTATAGGCGGTCACTTGCATCTCCACCTTGCAATTGAACATGAAACGCATGGGGAAGACCGACCGTACCGGCGGGTCCCTGGTAAAATAGGCCTTGTAGATGGCGTTGAAGGCATTGAAGTCGCGGGCATCGGTGAGCCAGCATTCGGACTTCACCACATCCTCGAATGCGCATTTCTCCAGCGCCAGGGCTTCCTTGATGAAGCCGAAAGTGCGGTGGACCTGTTCCTCAAAGGGCATGCTGTCATTGCCGGTGCCATCGCCGAGAATGTTGCCTTGGCCGTCATACACCACATCGGCTGGATCGAAGACCCAGGGTCCATAGGCCGAGGTAAAGACGAAATCACCTGCCCTAACAGTCTTTGATATGGGCACGGCGTGGTGGGCGGGATGGGCGCGTT
This sequence comes from Hyphomicrobiales bacterium, assembly GCA_031430715.1. Taxonomy (GTDB): domain Bacteria; phylum Pseudomonadota; class Alphaproteobacteria; order Rhizobiales; family Aestuariivirgaceae; genus Aestuariivirga. The sequence continues at coordinate 4,465 of JANPCA010000600.1, forward strand.
TCATCGGTCACCTTCCTTAGTAGCGGCCAAGGACCGGCCAGACGCCGATGATGCTGTCACCGCGCGCCACATGGTAGTTGGCGTGAAGATTGACGGTCGGATCGCAGTGCGAGGTCAGGAATTCGATGGTGGCGCCCAGCTCCGGCGCTGGTCCTGAAAAATCCACCGCGCCGTGCTCATCGCCCATGAAGCGGTAGATGGCGTCCCTCGGGGCACCGCGGCGCGGTTCGGGCTTGCCGCTGTCGGTGGCGAAGGCCTTGAGTCCCGCATTGACGATCACCCGGCCCGGCACATTGGCGGAAACGACGGATGCCGCCACGAACAGCGAAGCGGCAAAGGGGTTTGCGGCTTCGGCGCTGAGGCTGGCGCCATAGAGGCTGTCCATGAACAGGAAGCTGCCCGGCTGCAGTTCGGTGAACAGGCCCGACTTCCCGTCGATGGCATGGGTGCCGGTGCCAGCACCGCTGACGATTTCGGGTTTGAGGCCAGCCCCCGTCAGCGCGGCGATGAGGGCGCGCAGGCGGTCATGCTGCTGGCCCGCCTGGCGCTGGCGTTCGGCCATCGGCACCACCTGCTGCAGATGGCCCCAATAGGCCTGCACGCCCCGGAAGCGCAACGCTGGATGCACGCTGACCGTCTGGGCCAGCGCCACCGCATCCTGGGTTTCGGCACAACCGGTGCGGCCCATGCCAAAATCGAAATCGACGAGGACGTCCATCCGGCTGCGTGCCGCTGCGGCCACGCGTCCATAGTCTTCGGCATTCCGCGGGTGATCGGCGACGGCCGCCACATCGGCACCGCGCTCGAGCAATTGGCCAAGGCGGTCCAGTTGCTGGGGCGTCACCAGGGGAGAGGTGATCAGAAGACCGCCGATGCCGCCGCTTGCCATGGCTTCGGCCTCGCCGATGGTCGCGCAACAGGCGCCAAGCACGCCGGCACGCGCCAGGCGCTGGGCGATCTCCACGCATTTATGCGACTTGGCATGGGGACGGAGGCCGACTCCCATGGCCTTCGCGAGCCTGGCCATGGTGGCGATATTGCGGTCAAGCGCTTCGATGTCGAGGATGAGTGCGGGGGTGGGGACATTGTCCCGGGCCCTGTGACCTGCCATGGCGCGCTCCTGTTGCCAGCCAACGGGCACGTTAGCGTATTTGATCAAAAGATCATAGGTCAATGTGCTATTGACAAGTTATCCGATCTGCCATCAATTGCCGCGGAAGACGCGGCAGCGCCCGCGAGGGAAACCCCAACGCCGATGACCATGCCCCGCATCCAGGCCGGCAAGCGCAAGCGATCGCATGAGGTTGCCGAACTGATCGAGAGCGCCATCGCCTCGGGCGAATTCGAAGTGGGAAGCAAGCTGCCCTCGGAAAAGGAACTGGCCGAGCGCTACGGGGTTGGCAGGCCGTCGGTGCGGGAGGCCCTCTTCCTGTTACAGCAGCAAGGCTTCGTGGAAGTGACGAGCGGGGCGCGCGCCCAGGTGACGGCCCCCAATGCCAAGTTCCTCACCGACCAACTGGCGGGCCTGGTGAAGCGCATCGCGGCCCGCGGCCAGGGCCAGAGCCACATGGAGCAGACCCGCCTGCTGTTCGAGGCCGGCGTTGCGTGGCATGCCGCGCAGAGTGCAACCGACGAGGACGTCGTGCGGCTGAAACGCACGCTCGATGCCAATGAGGCCGCCATGGGCGATACGGCTGAGTTCATCCGCACCGATGTCGCCTTCCACTACGAGCTGACGGTCATCACCCGCAATCCGGTGTTTTCGGCGATTCACGACATTCTCGTCCAGTGGCTCATCGACCAGCGCACCACGACCAGTCACATGCCCGACGCCGACCGCCTCTCGGTGCGCGACCACACGGTCATCTACGAGGCGGTGGCGGAGCGCGATCCAATGCGCGCCTTCCACGAGATGACATCGCATCTGCGCCTGATCAGCCAGCTCTACAAGGAATCGAAGCGCATTCATGACGAATTGATGCGCAATGTCACGCGTGACGTTGTGGCCCGCGTCGACCGCGAGAACGACGCGCTGTGGGCGGGTCTGCGTGGCGCCGCGGATCCCGACAAGAAAAAGGCCGCCAAGCGGAGATCCGCCAAATGACCACCGTGGTGTTGGGCGCCGGAGCCGTGGGAACCGCAACGGCGTGGTACTTGAAGAAGGCCGGCCACGATGTCGTGGTGGTCGAACGCCAGGCGGAGGCCGGCATGGAAACGAGCTGGGGCAATGGCGGCGTCATCCACGCCAGCGAGGTCGAGCCCTGGTCGCAACCGGGCATGCCTAAAAAAATCCTGGGATGGCTGGGCAAGGAAAACGCGCCGCTGCTGCTGCGTTACGGCGCCATTCCGCACATGTGGCGCTGGGGCCTCGAATTCTCGCGCAACTGCACGCCCGAGCGCTTCCGCGCCAATGCCAGGGCGAACCTTGAACTGGCGCTCTATTCGCTCCAGTCGCTGCAGGAGATCGGTGCTGAGGCCGGCATCGCCTATGACCGCGCCACGCGTGGCGTTCTCAAGATCTACCGGTCAGCCGAATCGCTCGATGGGGCGCAGCGGTCCTGCGACTTCCTGGCGCAGCATGGATTGCTCTACGAGCGCATCGGTGCCGAGCGCTGCATCGAGATCGAACCCGCCTTGCGCGACACGAAATCGACGCTGGCGGGTGCCCTCTATTTTACCCGAGACGAAGTTGGCGACTGCAATGCGTTCACACAAGGCCTGGCGGCGGCGGGTGCGGCGCGCGGCATCTCCTTCCGCTATGGCGAGAGCGTGCAATCGATCGCCGTGGCGGGCGGGCGGGTTACCGGTGTGGTTACGGACAAGGGACGTATCGCCGCCGGCACGGTGGTCGTGGCGATGGGGAGTTTCACAGCACCACTCCTCGCCAGGCTTGGCGTGCGCGTGCCGATCTATCCGGTGAAGGGCATCTCCATCACATTCCCACGCGGCGCCTGGAATGGCGCCCCGCAGGTGCCGGTAATCGACGACACCAAGCTCTTCGGCCTCGTGCCGATCGGCGACCGCATGCGGATTTCCGGCTCGGCCGAGATCACCGGCTACGACATGGAACCCGCCATGGCGCGCGCCCAGGCGATCATCGAAAACGCGAGCTTCACGTTTCCGGAGATCAAGCGCCATCTCGATGTCGCGAAGGCCCGCGTTTGGGCGGGTTTGAGGCCCGTGAGCCCGGCCGGCACGCCGATCATCGGCGAGACCACGCGGGTGAAAGGCCTCTGGGTGAACGCTGGCCACGGACATCTGGGCTGGACGCTGGCCTGTGGCTCGGGCCGGGTGGCAGCCGACCTCATCAGCGGCATCAAGCCCTCTATCCAAGTGCCGGCCCCGCAAGGTGCCGTTAGGACCATGGCGGCATGAAGCCGCCGCTTCGATTAACCAGGGAGGACGTCATGATAAGAAAATCACTGTTGACCGCCGCGTTCATTGGCCTTGCGGCCGCTGCACCGGCCCTTGCCGAGGATGATGCCGGGGCCACGGCCATCGCCGCGGCAAAGCAATTTGCCGGCTCCAGCATCACGGTGGTGGCCGAGGCCGGCCTGCAGATTTTGCTCGATACCCAGTATACCGGTCCCGAATGGGAACAGCTGACTGGCATCAAGGTCAATGTGGTCGGATTGCCCAACGAGGAAATCTACCCGAAGACCATCCTGGAAAAACAGGCCGGTACCGGCGGCTATGATGTGGTGCTGATTTCACCCGCCTTGCTCGCCGACATGGTCAACAATGGCGCTGTGGAACCGCTGGACGAGTATGTGAAGAAATACGGTGCCGACAAGGAACTTGACGACATCAATCCGGCCTTCAAGGACTGGATGAGTTACAATGGCAAGACCTATGGTCTTGTGGTGGATGGCGACGTGCTGGTGACCTATTACCGCAAGGATCTTTTCGAGGACCCGGAGAACCAGAAGGGCTTCAAGGAAAAATACGGCTACGACCTGGCCGCGCCCAAGACCTACAAGGAGTTCGGCGATATCGCCTGCTACCTCACGGAGAAGTATCAGCCCACAATGTATGGCGCAGGCGTCATCAACACCGGCTATACGCACTTCTTCTTCTCCGAGCGCTTGCGGGCCCATGGCGGCAAGTTCTTCGATGAAGCAACGATGAAGGCGGCGGTGAATGGTGAGGCGGGCCTCAAGGCGCTGACCGAAATGGTCGAGCAGAACAAGTGCATGTCGCCGGGCATCGAAACCTGGGGTTTCGCTGAAAACCTCTCGGCCCTCAATGCCGGTGAGATCGCCATGACCATCTCCTGGCCGCCGCTCGGCCGCTGGACTCAAGGGGTCAACATCGATGACAAGGCGCTCTCCTGGGTCCCTAAGACAGTGGTCGCCGACAAGATCGGCTATGCCATCAATCCCGGCGGGCATCCGCAACTGGCATCGGGCTTTCTCTCCGGCGTTTCGCCTGATTCAAAGAACAAGGATGCGGCCTATCTCTATGCCCAGTGGATGCACTCGAAGTCGCAGAGCCTGAAGAACGTCATGCGCCCGGTGGGTCTGCGCGATCCCTTCCGCATCTCGCACTATGAATCTCCCGCCTATCAGAACCTCTGGGGCGGCGCTAAGGACTATCTCAAAATACTGCAAGACGGCGCGGCGGCAGGCTATGCCGATCTCTCGGTCATCGAAACCTTCAAGTACCAGGATGCCATGTCGCGCGCCGTCAGTTCGGCCATCGGCGGGGACGATCCGCAGACGGCGCTCGACGCCATGGCGGCGGAATTCGACCAGATCACCGAGGCGGTCGGCGCCGACAAGCAGCGTGAAGCCTACAAGGTCTGGGCGGCGAAGCCGTCGGCCTACCGGCAGTGACGGCAGCGTCCAACTCTGACATCAAGAACGGCCGGTCCTTTTGGGCCGGCCGCCGTGGTACGGGTCTGGCCTTCGTGGCGCCCGCCGTGTTCATCATGCTGCTCGTCGGCCTGTTTCCATTCCTATGGTCGGTGGCGGTCAGTTTTCAGGATTTGGCCGGTGCCAATCGCGCCGGGAACTGGATCGGGCTTGCCAATTATACAAAACTCTTCGGTGATCCGCGGGTCTGGGCGGCGCTCGGCCGCACGTTGCTGATCCTGGCGGTGGCGCTGCCGCTCGAACTCGTCTTCGGCCTGCTGCTGGCCTGGCATTTTCAGGCCGAGCGCCCTTTCAAGCGGCTTTTCGTGGCGCTGATCGTGCTGCCCGCCGTGGTGTCGCCCATGGTGGCGGGGTCCATGTGGCGCTTGATGCTCGATCACAAGTTCGGGCCCTTCAACCAGATCATCGCCTGGATCGTTGGCGAGCCCGTGGTGCTGCTCTGGGTCATCAAGGCGCATCTCGCCTTCTGGGCGATTCTGATCACCGAGGTGTGGCAGTGGACGCCCTTCATGTTCATCATTCTGCTGGCCGCCCTTGCCAATGTCGATCGCGAACAGTTGGAGGCCGCCGAGATCGATGGCGCCGGGCCGTTCCGGGTGTTCTTCCGCATCATTCTTCCCGCCATCATGCCGGTGCTCGGCATTGCCGTGCTGATCCGGGCGCTGGACCTGTTCCGCATCTTCGACGCCATCTGGCAATTGACGCGTGGCGGCCCCGGCAACAAGACGGAGACCATTTCCATCTTCATGTATATCCGCGGCTTCCAGAGTTTCGAGACGAGTTATGCCGCGGCCCTGGTGGTGGTGATTCTCATCCTGCTGTCGGCGGCGGTCACCCTGGCACTGAAGCGCATGGAGATCGCACGGTGAGAAAATCATCCGTCCCCGGAGAGATTATCTGGTATGCGGCCTCGATCCTGATCGTCATGGCCGTGCTGTTCCCGATCTACTGGATGTTCATGATTTCGCTGAAACTGCCGGAGGAAATCTTCAAGTCGCCGCCGGCCTGGTTTCCCAGCGTTCCCCAATTCAGCAATTATGGCGCGCTATTTTCCGATGGCGATGTGTGGTCGCTGTGGAACAGCCTGGTGATCGCCGGCGTGTCGACGCTGATCGCCATGGTGCTGGGCACGTTGTGCGCCTATGCCATCGTGCGCTTCAAGACGGGGGGCGACAATTTCGCCATCTGGATTCTGTCGCAGCGCATGCTGCCGCCCATCGCCGTGGTGTTCCCGATCTTCCTGGCCTATGCGGCCTTCGGGCTTTCCGACAGTTTCCCCGGGCTGATCCTGCTTTATACCGCCTTCGCGCTGCCCTATACGGTGTGGATGATGCGCGGATATCTTCAGGACGTGCCGGTGGAACTCGAAGAGGCAGCGCTCATCGATGGCTACTCGCATCTCGAAGTGCTGTGGAAAGTCACGGTTCCGATGGCGCGCAACGGGCTTATCGCCACCGCCATCTTCGCCTTCGTCTTTTCCTGGAACGAGTTTCTTTTCGCTCTCATCCTGACGCGCACGGAGGTCATCACGTTCACGGTGCAGATCAGCCAGTATTTCGGATCGCAATCCACCTTCTGGGCCAAGATCGCGGCGATGTCGGTGCTCGGTACGCTCCCGGTCTTCTTCGCCGTCAGTCTGTTGCAGCGTTATCTGGTGCGCGGGATTTCGCTCGGCGCGGTCAAGGGCTAGTCCATGTCCGATCTCAAGATCAGCGGCGTTCATAAGCACTACGGCGGCGTTCATGCCGTGAAGGGTGTCGATCTCGACGTGCCTTCGGGCGAGTTCACCGTGCTGGTCGGCCCGTCGGGCTGCGGCAAATCCACCTTGCTGCGCTGCATCGCCGGGCTTGAGGACTTGGATGCCGGAACGATTGAAATCGGCAATCAGGACGTGACCTGGAAGCGGCCGCGCGACCGCGACATTGCCATGGTCTTCCAAAGCTACGCGCTTTATCCCTATATGAGCGTCTCCGAGAATATCGCCTTCGGCCTCAGGGCGCGGAAAATGGCTGAAGCCGAGATCAACAAGCGTGTCAACCAGGCCGCCGAGATGCTGGGCATCGGCGCGCTGCTCAAGCGGCGGCCGCGCGAACTCTCGGGTGGCCAGCGCCAGCGCGTCGCCATCGGCCGGGCCATCGTGCGCGATGCGCGGCTGTTCCTCTTCGATGAGCCGCTCTCCAACCTCGACGCGCAATTGCGCGACGAAATGCGAGCCGAGATCAAGCGGCTCCATCAAGACTTGAAGCGCACCATGATCTATGTGACCCACGACCAGATCGAGGCCATGACGCTGGCCGACCGGATCGTGCTGCTGCGTGACGGCCGCGTCGAACAGATGGGAGCACCACTCGATCTCTTCGAACGCCCGGCGACGCGTTTCGTTGGAGGATTCCTGGGAAGCCCCAAGATGAATTTTGTTCCAGCGGAACTGTCGGGATCGGTGCTGCGGCTGAGCGATGCCGTCTCCTTGCAACTCGCCAAAGCACCAGGGGGCCGCGGCAATGCTCCGGTGCTGCTCGGCATCCGGCCACAGCATATCTTCAGGGCCGGTGATTCCGCCAACTCCTTGCAGCCGCCAGTGACGATCATCGCCGATCTGGTGCAGGTGACCGGCACCCGCGCGCTCGTGACCTTCGCCATCGCCGGCCAGACTCTGATTGCCGACCTGGAAGTGGGTCCGGACTGCGTAACCGGGGGAAAGATCGATGTCAGATTCGACATCAATCGCGCCATTCTTTTCGATCCGCAAACAGGACAGGCGCTCGCGGCACCGTCCGAGATCAGGCCCCGTCCCTGAAGCGCTGCGGCGGGGATTTTTCGGGGATCACGCCGGAGCGGAATTTCTGCAGAACAATCTGCAGGATGAGGCCCACCAGCAGCATGCGGATATAGGAACTGCGGGTGATCCATTCCGGCGGCAGGCGGTTGGTGAAAATCTCCGTCACCGACCAGAGAGCCCATATCCCGAGTGCTCCCGCCACGGCGCCGCGATTGCTGCCGGAGCCGCCGGCCATCAGCATGACCCAGACCAGGAAGGTCACCATCAGGGGATCGGTGGCCGAGGGCGAGAGGAAACGGAAATAATGCGCCGCGAGGCCGCCCGCCACGCCCATCATGGCGCAGCCGATGACGAAGGTCTGTACACGGAATGCCTCGATGTCCTTGCCGGCCGCGGCCGCCGAGATTTCATTGTCGCGGATGGCGCGCAGGCTCCGCCCCCAGGGGCTGTCGCGCAGGCGCTCGGTCAGCACATAGGCGAGCAGCACGATGAGCCAGACGAAACCCATATAGAGGATATCGGCGGAGCGGCCCTGCAGCATGCCGTCCAGGGGCCGCGGAACGCCAGAAATGCCGAGGCTGCCGTTGGTGAGCCAGCTCTCGTTGACGATCACCAGCCGCAGGATTTCGGCGATGCCGATCGAGGCCATGGCGAGATAGTCGCTTTTCAGACGCACGCAGATGCGCGCCACGGCCCAGCCGGTAAGGCCCGCCAAAAGGGCCGCGCCGATGAGGCCCACGGCGACGGGAAGCCCAAAACCGCCAAGGTGTTTCTCCGTCGCGGCGCTGGTCAGGATGGCGGACGTATAGGCGCCGACCGCGAAGAAGCCGGCGATGCCCGCATTGAACAAGCCGCCCATGCCCCATTGAATGTTGAGCGCCAGGCACAACAGCGCATAAATTCCACCAGCGATCAGGATACTTACCAAGTAAAAGAAAAGCCCGGTGATCTCCATCAAAGCAACCTGCCCTTGAACAGCCCTTGCGGCCGGAAGATCAGCAGGATGACCATGATGACAAAGGCGACCGCCGTCTTGTAGGAGGGCGAGATCAGCGCGCTGTCGCCGATCCAGTTGTAGGATGAGAGTTCCTCCGCCAGGCCGATGATGAGGCCGCCCGCCATGGCCCCCATCGGCTTGCCGATGCCGCCCAGGATGGCGGCGGCGAACATCGGCAGCAGCAGGTTCCAGCCGAGATTGGGGTGGGCGCTGGTGTCGAGACCCGCGAAAACTCCGGCGGTTGCGGCCAGCGTAGCACCAATGATCCAGGTCCAGCGCACCACCGTTTCCGTGTCGAGGCCTGAGATGGCGGCCAGTTCGGCATCATCAGCCACGGCGCGCATGGAGCGGCCGGTGCGGGTGCGCGACAGGAAATAATGCAGCAGGACGGCGATGATTGCGGTCAGGATGATGGCTTCGACATGCAGCACCGAAATCCGGAACGTATCGAGCAGCACCAGCGGCGGGCGCACGCCGGACACGAAGACCTGATTTTCCGAACCCCAGACAAGCTGCAGGAGAGACCGGAAAATCAGCGCCACGCCAAAGGAGGAGATCACCACATAGATGGTCGGCAGGTTGCGCAGCGGCTTATAGAAAATCCTGTCGACCAGCAGTGCCGCGGCAATCGCCAGGGCGATGCCGAAGGGCAGCAGCAGAAGCGGCGGCAGCGGTATGACCGCGAGTGCCGCAAGCACACCATAGGCGCCGACCGTCATCAGGTCGCCATGGGCGAAATGGGCGAAACGCAGGATGCCGAAAATCATCGAAATGCCGACCGCGCCCAGGGCATAGACGCTGCCGATCGCCAGGGCGGGAATGAAATAGTAGTTGATGAAATCGATCATGGCACGCCGCCTCCGAGGAAGGAGCGGCGCACGTTGTCATCGGCGAGGAGCTCGGCGCCGGTGCCCGAGGCGAAATTCCGGCCGGTCACCAGCACATGGCCGCGGTCGGCGATCTGCAGGGCCTGTTTGGCGTTCTGCTCGACCATCAGGATGGTGATGCCGGCCTTGCGGATATCGAGGAGCAAATCGAATATACGCTCCAGATAAGCAGGCGACAGGCCGGCTGTAGGCTCGTCGAGGAGCAGAAGCCGGGGCTCGCTCATCAGGGCGCGGCCCATGGCCACCATCTGGCGCTGGCCGCCCGACAATTCGCCCGCCGGCTGTTTCAGTTTGCTTCGCAGGTCGGGAAAGAGTTCGAGGATTTTCTCGCGGGTCTTTGTCTTGTCGGGCGGCGGTGCCGCGTAGGTTCCGATGTCGAGGTTTTCGCCGACCGTCAGATTGGGAAAGACGTTGCGGCTCTGGGGTGTTGCGGAAATGCCGAGCGGCACCAGGGACGAGGTCTTCAAGCCCGTGATATCGCGGCCTTCGAATGCAATCGTGCCGCCCAGAATATTGGTCAGTGCAAAGATGGTTTTGAGCAGGGTTGATTTTCCGGCGCCATTGGGGCCGATGATGACGGTGATTTCGTGCTTTCCAATATCGAGTGCGACGTCCTCAATGATCGGGACACCACCATAACCGGCGGTCAGACCACGCACCGAGAGCAGCGCGGTCAAGTTTGCGCCTCGTATTTTCCGCCGCCGAAATAGGCTTCGATGACGCGTTCGTCGCGGCGCACCTCATTGACCGTGCCCTCGGTCAAGACCGACCCTTGCGCCATGACCACAACGTGGCCGCAGAGTTTCGAGACATAGTCGAGATCATGTTCGATCAGGCAAAAGGTCAACCCGCGCTCGCGGTTGAGAAGCTTGATCTTGTCCGATAGTTTTGCAAGCAGCGTGCGATTGATGCCAGCGCCGATCTCGTCGAGGAGAACGATCTTGGGATCGCGCATCAGGGCGCGGCCCAGTTCGACGAGCTTCTTCTGGCCGCCCGACAGATTGCCGGCCTTCTCGTCCTCGACGCGCTCAAGTTCAAGAAGGCCAATCACCTCGCGGGCCTTGCCATAGGCGGCGCGCTCTTCCGCCTGGAAGAGATCGCGGCGGAAGATGACGTTGAAGACATTGTCGCCGATGGGCGTGGCGGCCGCCGCCATGAGGTTCTCAAGCACGGTCAAACGTGAGAATTCGTGCGGAATCTGAAAGGTGCGGGCCAGGCCCAGGGCGGCGCGCCGGTGCGGCTTCAGGGAGGTAATATCCTGACCATCGAGCAGCACACGGCCTGCACTTGGCGCGATGCGGCCGGCGATGACATTGAAGGCGGTCGTCTTGCCCGCCCCATTGGGGCCGATGAGGCCGGTGATGCGGCCCGCGGCAATTTTGAAACTGGCGTTGTCGACGGCCCGCAACCCGCCGAAATCAACGCTTATTCCTTCGAAGCCGATCATGGCAGACACCCTCTCCGGCCCAGGACACGGAGAGGGCGATCAATCATTCCATGACCGCGGTCTGCTTGTAGGAGCTGCCGTCGACCACGAAGCGTCCGATATATCCGGTGACGTCGCCATTGGCGTCGAACTCATAGGCGCCGCCAGCACCGTCGTAGTCGATGTCCTTACCGGCCTTGATCAGTTCCTTGGCCTTGGCCCATTCGCCGGGGCCGATCTTTTCGCCCGGAGCGGAAGCCACGTCGCGGAGCGCCGCGGCGATCTTGGCACGGTCGCCGGAGCCTGCCTTTTCGACGGCGAGCATGGCGAGGAACGCCGCGTCATAGGTCTGGTCGACGAAGGCCTTGTCGGCGCCTTCCTTATATTCGGCATTGAAGGCGTCATGGAGCGTCTTCTGGGCCGGATTACCCGCGGGCGAAGTGGGCGACGAGAAGAACGATGTTTTTAGCGCCTCGGCACCCACGTCCTTGATCAGCAGATCGTCGCGCAAGCCATCGGTACCGATGAAGCGCGTGAACAGGCCCCCTTCGATGGCCTGCTTGACGATCTTGCCGCCGGAGTCGCCCGCATAGGCGACGACCACCAGCGCCTCGGCACCACTCTTCGACAGCGTTGCCAGTTCCGAGCGGTAGCTGTCCTTCTTTTCCTCGTGCTTCTGTTCCGCCGTCACTTCGCCACCGGCCTTCTTGAAGGCCTCCATGAAAGTATTGCCAATGCCGACGCCGTAGTCGTTGTTGACATAAGTTACGGCGACTTTCTTGATGCCTTCAGCGAGTACCATGCGAGCCAGAACGTCACCCTGATAGTTGTCCGACGGCACAATACGATAGACCAGATCGGAATCCTTAAGGCCGGTCATTGCGGGAGACGTCGCGGTGGGCGAGATCTGCACGATGCCGGCCGGTATCGAGACCGCTTCCGCCGCGGCGATCGTCGTGCCCGACATCAGCGCGCCAATGATGACCGGAACGTTTTCGATATTGGCGAGCTTTCCCGCGGCGTCGACCGCGCCCTGGGAGGAGCCGGTCGTATCGCCGAACACGGGAACGGCCATGCCATCAAGCAGGCCACCCTGCTCATTCACATGCTTGACGGCGAGGTTCACCGCGTTCTGCAGTGGCGGAATGAAATTGGCGATGGGACCGGTGATGTCCATCAGGATGCCGATTTTCGTGTCGGCCGCCATTGCCGTGGCGCAGGTGCCCATGAGGGCCGCGGCGGCAACGATAGCGGTAATTTTCTTCATGTCGTCCTCCCGTTGTTGTTTTTCGTGGTGATAGTTGAGCACTCCCGCAGGCTTCCGTCCAGAAGGGCTCCGCAGAATATTAGATGACGGTGGTCTCATACTCTCCAGGCAAGCTGACTTCGAGAAGCTCGAGGTCCGGGGAGACGTCTGAATAGCGCGTGGCCACGTTCGGCGGGACGACGAAGGCGTCGCCTTTCGACAGGCGGAAGGGTTCCTTGCCCTCGCCATCCAGCGTCATGATGCCGGATAGCACGAAGGTGAACAGGATGTCGCCGCCGTGCCTGGTCCATGGCGAGGACTCGCCGGTGGGTCTGGCGACCATTACGGAGGCCATGCCTTGGGTGTTAGCGTTGATGGTGGTGTCGCGCGCTTCGAAGCCGGGAATCCGGAACGGTTCGAAGCGCCCGTCTTTCGCCAGGCTATGAACGAAGCGCTGGCTGTCCCATTCGCGGTTCGGATTGTCCACGGCGGTCGGCAGCGTCATGGCGTGGTCGATCTCGGTGACGTGTTCTGCCGGAACGCCGATCTCGATCACCTCGATGCCATCGCCCGCCGTCATCACCCGGTGGCGGATGCGGGGCGGCTGGATGAAACAGTCGCCGGGGTTCAAGCGCCGAAGGCCGCCCTGGTCCTCGTAGAGCACATCGACCCAGCCATTGATGCAGAAGATCAGTTGAAAACCGACCTTGTGGAAATGCACCATGTCGGGAACCGGACCATCGGGCACACGAATATGGGAGGCAATCATCGCACCGCCCAGCCTCGAGGGCACCAGATCGCGGTATTCCATGCCGGCCCTGCCGATGATCCAGGGCGCCTGGTCGGCCAGCCTGCGGACGACGAAGGCGTGTTTCGTAGGCGGCAGAACGAGCGGCGGATTCAGCTCATCGATTTCGATGCAGGTGCCGTTGGGCGCCACCAGCTGACGCTTGCCCGCCGCGAAGGCATCGGGGTTTTCGGTCAGGATGCGCAAGGTTCCGGGGCTTTCCGGGGCGTCCTTTTGCAGCCTGATGCGCAAGCCATGGCCCGACAGGACGGCGACCTCGGGGTTGTCTGCCGGATAGATCATGTCGAGGCGCAGCTTCAGGATCTTGGTGAAGAAGGGCAGATCGTCATGCAGGTTGGCGGTTGGAAGCCGGATTTCGGCGCGGGTTTCGGTCATTGCTGTGTCAAACGCGCCTCAGATCGCGTGGTCCTTTGGGTTTGAAACATTTCCATAATCGTATAGGGTTTGGGGGTTGCGAAAGTCAAC
>JANPCA010000601.1:0-11892 GCA_031430715.1 Hyphomicrobiales bacterium
GCCCCGGCCTTCGCCGGGGTGACGAGTTCAGGGAATTGGGACATGAGTCTGTGTCAACGATCTCTGATATTATGCGCCGCGGGCCAGATCGATGAGCGGTTTGCAGGCCAGCCAGGCCTCGGCGATCAGGTCGACGGCTTCGGGCTCCGCAAGCTTCGTACAGCGCTCGTAGGGAAACCGAACGCCAATCTGTATGTCATAATTGACGTCCCTTTTGCTGACCAAGTTGCCAAAACCTGCGTCGAGCCAGAATGGCCAATATTTCGGTTCACCTCCGTCGATCACAGCGGTGCGCAAGTCGAATTCGATACGGGCGTCAATAATCATCTCACGGCGGTACAGCCAGCGGGGTTGAATGCCTCTGAACCACGGCACAGCGCCCTGCTCACGACGCAGCAACGGCTGCAGGCGCTTCAGGATATCTTCTATGAGCTTCTGGAACTCTTCCTTGCCCAGTTGTTGCAACCTTTTCCGAATGGCGCCATCGGCTTTGCTGGAAATAGTCACCATGGCTTTGGCCTCATATCGGCCAATGGCAAACGTCAAATGCGGGTACTTATTTTGGGTATCGCCATTTCCAGGCGGCCACAACCGAAGAAAGTCCCATATATAATCGCCTAGGCTGCCGGTGATCGCGCCCCGTCCCATTGCATCGGCCACGACGCCGAGTTCGGACCTGAGATCGCCGCGACTGACGAGCGCTGCGCGGGCAAGTTTCAGGATGCGCTTGCCCTAAAGATAGTTAAAGTCTTTCTTCTTGCTGAAATAAATGCCATCGAACTTTGTCAGGGTGCCATCCACAAACGTCTCCTTTTCTATCAATTGCGCTTCGACGATTTCCAGATACTCAGCAACCCTCGCCGCCCACGGGGATTGGCTGCCTTCGCGGCGAAGCCACGCATAGACGTCACGCCATTCCAAAAGAACCGTATCGGGCGGAGCGGCTATATTGGTCTGCGCCACAATGGCGACCGCCATGACCTTCTCGAAGCCTTGCCGGGCGGCGCTGCGGCGGTGGTCCACGATCTGTTTGGGTTGCAACCTCGCAGTCACCTTCACTTCAATGAACACGCACCACTTGTCTTCATGAAATATCCAGCCATCGGGAACGCCGCGTTCTTCCAGTTCCGTTTCGGGTGGCTGCAACTGGCAGGGATATTGCTGGGCCAGCACTGACAACTGTTTCGGCGTACATGGCGGTGTTACGCGAACGAGATCGTGAAGGAAACGGCCCAGCAGCACACGGTCCTCGCTCAACGCCGTCATCAGTGCGTGGGTCACACGATTTTCAGGTTGGGAATACTGATCGAAAATATTGCGCACAACCGCCTCGCATTTTCTGCTTCGGGCACGCCCTACACGATTCGCGCCGCATCCTCGATATGGACCGACGGCACCCTTGTTCCCGACCAGTCGTCGATGGTCAGCCTGCCCGCGATATGCAGCGGGAACTGGCGTTCGGACAACAGCAGCTCGCCCATCTCGGTGCCCATGGCGCGAAACGCGATGGCCTTGATTTTCTTGCCGTCGGAGGAGGCCAGCGTGCAGCGGATGTGGTCATTGCCGGCCTGATCGGCATAGAGCACGCGGTGGGCGGGAAAGGCGAACATCGGCGAAGGGTGCCCGGTGCCATAGGGGCCTGCCTGTTCCAGAAGCTCGATCAGGTCCAGCGTGGCGCCACTCGCCGATAAAGCCGCGTCGATGGGCAGCGCCCGGTCCACGGCCTTGGCCACCTGGGGGGCCAATTTCTCCTCAAGGAAGGCGCGAAGATCGCCCAGCCGCTCCTTGGCCACCGTCAAGCCCGCCGCCATGGCATGGCCGCCGCCCTTGTCGATCAGGCCGCGCTCAAAGGCTTCGCGCACGGCACCACCGAGATCGACGCCCGATATGGAGCGGCCCGAGCCCGCCAGCTTGCCTTGTCTGTCCTCGGCCAAAACAAAACTCGGCAGACTGAAGCGTTCTTTAAGCCGCGCCGCGGCCAACCCAACAACACCCGGATGCCAGCCCTTGGCCGCCACCACCAGAACGGAGGCATGACGCTCCTTGCCCAGCATGGCATCGGCCTGGAACAGGGCCTGGTCGACGACACCCATTTCGATCTCCTGGCGTTCCCGGTTCAGGCGTTCCAGCTCCTGGGCAATGCCCGCCGCCTCGCCCTTGTCGCGCGTCGTCAGGAGCTTCAGGGCAAGTGCTGCATTGCCGATGCGGCCGGCCGCATTGATGCGCGGCCCCAGGAGATAACCCAGCGCGTAAGTATCGGGCTTGCGTTTCAGGCGGGCCACATCGCTCAAGCACGACAGGCCGATGTTCTCGCGCCTGGCCATGATTTTCAGGCCTTGCGTGACATAGGCGCGGTTCAGACCTTTGAGCGGCACCACATCGCAGACGGTGGCGAGCGCCACCAGTTCCAGCCATTGGAGCATGTTGGGTTCGGGGCGTTGGTCGCCATAGTGGCCGCGCTGGCGCAATATGCGGTTCACCGCCGCGATGAAGATCATGGTGACGCCGGCCGCGCAGAGATAACTTAAGCCCGAGATATCGTCCTGGCGGTTGGGATTGATGACGGCGTGGGCTTCGGGCAAGATTTCGCCCGCCTGGTGGTGATCGACGATGATGGTGACAAGCCCCAGTTCCGCCGCATGGGCCAGCGGATCATGGGCCATGACGCCGCAATCGAGCGTCACCAGAAGCTCCGTGCCCTGACTTTTGAGCAAGTTGACCGCCAACTCGCTGGGGCCATAGCCTTCGGTCAGCCGGTCCGGGATATGGACGGCGCAATCGTGCCCTAAGGCGCGCAGGAACAATTGCAGCATGGCGGCAGACGACACGCCATCGACGTCATAGTCGGCGATGACGCCGATCTTCTCGGCGTTGATCACCGCATCGGCGAGGCGGGCTGCCCCCTGCTCCATATCACGCAGCGCCGAGGGCTGCGGCATCAGCCCGCGTAGCGTGGGGTTCATGAACGTCTCGGCCTCGTCAGCGCTCACCCCGCGGGCCGCCAATACGCGGCCGATGATCTCGGGCAATTCGTGGCGCTGGGCGATTGCCTCCGCCATGCGCCCATCCTCCAGCCGCGCCTGCCAGCGCCTGCCGCTCGCCGAGCGCTCGACATTGAGAAAGGCGCGGGTCACATCCGAACATCCGTCACCCCGGCGAAGGCCGGGGTGCAGCTCCTTGCGTCCGCAATTGCTGCGGGCAAAGCGGGATGCCAGCCTTCGCTGGCATGACGGCTATGGGAGGGTAACTCGCGCGCCATCTGGTGAACAACTACAACCGTTCAATCCGGATCATGCGCGGGTGCGAGGCCACATGGCCGTCGGTCTCGATCCGCGCCAGCGCCGCGCGCATGGCGGTTTCGATGGTGTCGTGGGTGATGAGGATAAAGGGGGCGGTGGCGCGGGGCGTATCCTTTTCCTGCTTGCCGCGCTGAAAGATGCTCTCGATCGAGATGTTCTCATCGGCCAGAATCCGCGCCACGGCGGCCACGGCACCTGGCTTGTCGTGCAGTTCAAGGGCCACGTAGAAGCCGCCCTCATGGGCCTTTTGGGGTGCCGGTTGATAGGGCCTCAACGCGGCCGCGGGAACGCCGAAGGCCGGGCGGAAATTGCCGCGCGCGATATCGACGATGTCGGAGAGCACGGCGGATGCCGTTGGATGGGCGCCGGCCCCACGGCCTTCCAGCATCAGGTCGCCGGCGAAATCGCCCTTCACCACGACGGCGTTGAACACGCCATCCGTATCGGACACGGGCGCACCCTTGGGAACAAGCGTCGGATGCACACGCTGCTCGATCCCCTCCTCGGTTGCCACCGCCACACCAAGGAGCTTGATCTTGTAACCCATGTCGCCGGCGTTGCGGATGTCCTCAAGGGTGATGGCCTCGATGCCCTCGATGTCGATAGCGGCCAGATTCACTTCCGAGCCGAAAGCCAATGACGTCAGCACCGCCAATTTGTGGGCGGTGTCGAAGCCGCCGACGTCAAAGGTCGGGTCGGCCTCGGCGTAGCCTAAGGCTTGCGCTTCCTTCAGCACATCGGTGAAGCCGCGGCCCTCATTGGCCATCTTGGTCAGGATATAGTTGCAGGTGCCGTTCATGATGCCGAAGAGCTTGGTCACGCGGTTTCCGGCCAGCCCCTCGCGCAGCGTCTTGATGATCGGAATGCCGCCCGCCACCGAGGCCTCGAAATTCAACGCCACGCCCTGGTCTTCCGCCAGCCTGGCGAGGCTCGCGCCATGATGCGCCAAGAGCGCCTTGTTGGCGGTGATCACATGCTTGCCGGCCTTCAGCGCGGTTTCCACAGCCGCCTTGGCCGGATCGCCCTCGCCACCCATCAATTCGATGAAAACATCGATTCCGGCGGCCGCGGCGAGTTTCACCGGATCGTCGTGCCAGATCATCCGGGACAGATCGTGCCCACGATTTTTCTTCTGGTTACGTGCGCTTACCGCAACAACCTCGATCTTTACACCAGCACGCGCCGCGATCGGATCGTGGTGCCTCGCCAGAATATCCAAGACCCCGCCGCCGACCGTCCCCAGCCCGGCAATCCCCAGCCGCAATGATTTTGCCATCTTAAGCCCGTTTCAAGTGGTGAAAGCGCCTCAACTGCCGGGTCTTATGACGGGAAGATGAGGGCGTGGCAAGGAAGCGTGGAGATTCACTTGTTTCCTATTTGTTCCATGCGTGTTATTCCTTGCATATGTGCAAACGATCATTTGCATCTTGGCGGCTTTCAGCGAAATTCGCCACAGGCAAATGGGAGATTCGATGGCACCGGCGGTTCTTGAACTTTGTGCGGGCGCGGGCGGGCAGGCTCTCGGGCTGGAAATGGCCGGGTTCGCCCATGCGGGCCTCATCGAGAACGATGCCGCCGCCTGCCAGACGCTACGTTTGAACCGGCCGGAGTGGAATGTTATCGAACACGATCTGTTCGAGACGCTGAACTTGAGCCCTTTCAAGGGCGCCGATCTCCTGGCAGGAGGCCTGCCCTGCCCGCCGTTTTCAATTGCCGGCAAGCAACTCGGCGAACAGGATGAGCGCAACCTGTTCGATGTCGGCATCAACTATGTGGACGAAATCCGTCCCAAGGCCGTGATGTTCGAAAACGTCAAGGGTATGCTCGACCCGCGCTTCACCGATTACCGCAGCTGGATCGACAAGCGCTTGCGCAAGATGGGCTATGAGCCGGGCTGGAAACTGCTGCAAGCATCGGACTTCGGCGTGCCGCAGTTGCGGCCACGCGTGTTGCTGGTCGCGGTGAGGAAAGAGGCTTCGTCGCGGTTCAGTTGGCCGGAAAACACTGCCGAACCGAAAACCGTCGGTCAAACCCTCTACGATCTGATGGCTTCGCGTGGCTGGAAGCTCGCCGGTAAATGGCGGGATGGCGCCAACAGGATCGCACCCACCATTGTCGGCGGATCGAAAAAGCATGGAGGCCCCGACCTTGGTCCGACGCGGGCGCGCAAGGCCTGGGCAGAACTCGGCGTCGACGGGTTGGGAATTGCTGATGATACCCCGGACGAGAACTTCGAGGGCATGCCGAGACTCACCGTCCGCATGGTGGCTCGCATTCAAGGCTTCCCCGATGATTGGGGATTGTGGGGCGGCAAGACGGCCCGCTATCGCCAAGTGGGTAACGCCTTTCCATCGCCGGTTGCCGCGGCGGTGGCGCGGAAAATCGCTTCCAGCCTTTTGTCGCACCCAATATCGTCGATGGCGGCGGCTGAATAGGGATGGGCGCAAGGGATAAGTTGCGATCTCACTTCCTGGCCAACGTCGGCAGAATCATTGGCGTAGAAGAACTGAGAGCTGTAGCGGGCGGCATAACAGAGTGGGCACGGCGTGTGCGGGAGCTTCGAAACGAAGAAGGGTACCAAATTCTCACACACAATGACCGCGCCGGCCTCAAGCCGGGCCAGTACCTTCTGCTGGACATCAAACCGCTGCCGGCATTCGAGCGGACTATATCCAAAGAGGTCCGTGCGCAAGTTCTCGACCGGAATGGATTTACGTGTCAGATGTGTGGAGCCGTCGCGGGTGAACCGCATCCCTACGACCAATCGAGAAAGACCCGGCTTCATATCGGTCACATCGTCGACAAGTCGGTAGGCGGAACGGATGAACTTTTCAATCTTCGTGCCATCTGTTCGGTCTGCAATGAGGGTGCTGCAAACATCACAGCGGATCGTCCGACAGCGCTAAAACTGCTCGCGCAAATTCGAAGAGCTTCTTCCCTTGAGCAGCTTGAAGTGCTGAAATGGCTTGTCGCGAAGTACAGGATACAAGCCAAGACAATTTTGGATGCCTGACACCCTTTCGACGGCCCGCCGCTCCCTTAACATGGCCGCCATCCGCTCGGCCGGCATGAAGCCGGAGATGATGGTGCGGTCGCTGGTGCATCGGATGGGATACCGCTTCCGGCTGCACGCCAAGGATCTCCCCGGCAAGCCCGATCTCGTGTTCCGCTCACGCCGCAAAGTGATCTTCGTGCACGGCTGTTTCTGGCACCAGCACCCAAAACTCACCTGCCGGGACGGGCGGGCGCCGAAGTCCAATCTCGGTTATTGGGCGGGTAAGCTGGCGCGCAATGTGACGCGCGATGCCGAACGGCTCGATGCCCTGAAGGCCATGGGATGGAAGGCTTTGGTGATCTGGGAGTGTGAGGTTTCGAAAGGCATCGAGACGCTGGAAAACCGCATCCGGCGGTTTCTCGGCTAAAACGGAAAAGCGGGCCGCTTTCGCGGCCCGCCTCAGCGCGCTGTGCCGCCGAACTCAGTATTTGGCGCGGAAGATGAACAAGCCGTAGTCCCTGTCGCTGGCCAGGATCAGTTGGCCATTGGCATCGCTCGGATCGGGAATGACCTCGACGCCCCAGAAATCATTGCCGAGCGGATCGAGGTAGCCGCCGATCTCGACCAGATCGCAGGAACTCGGATCGGCGTCGTTCCCGCACTGGATCTGCATCGAGCGCATTCCACCGGCGTAGTAGGACAGGAAAGCGCGGTCCCAATTCTTCGGATCGGTGGCGACTTCGTGCACCGAGAGATCGCCGGAACCCGATGCATGGGCCGGATCCATCGCTTCCGGAATGGCGAAGGTGTCGACGTCCACGACGTTGGTGAGGTCGGTCGCGTTGAACAGATGCACATAGCCCCAGCCGTCGAACTGCGTTGTCACGGAAATGCTGTCGCCAGGCGCACCGATTGCCGGGACAGTCTCCGGGTAGGTGAAGTTGTCGGACGGACCGGCATCGTCGAACAGTTCATGCATGCCGCGGTGGCCGACGCAGACCGCCGATATCTGGATGTTGAAGATGTGTCCCTGGCCGCCACAAAAATAGGAATCCGGGGCAGCGCCGCCGAGCGATCCCTCATGATGCTGGGCGATGACAGCGGCGTCATAGCCAAGCAGCTGCGCCGTTTCGACCTTCTCGGAGAAGAAACAGGCGTCCTGCGTCTGGCTGGGATCGCCCGACGGACCACGCTGTAGAACGAGTATCCGCTCGACGTCGAGAACCTTCGCACCAAGGGCCGCATCGGCGGTCGGAATACCACCGCGGTCGCCCGGGCAGCCATAACCGCCAAATACCGTCGGACCATTGAGTGTGCCAATGGTGCTGGAAATCGGCACCGTCCAGCCGAATTCGGCGGCGGCGTAGCTTCCCGCGTCGTCCGTCTCGATGAGCGCCCGATTGGGCGAGAAATCCTCATCGGTGGCGATCAGAAACCGCTTGCTCGCGAGATTGGGATTGGTGAACTCCGATTGGTGGGCATTGCCTTCGGGTGTCAGACTGATCCTGGGCATTGTCTGGGCGAACAACTCCGGATCAATGGCCGCGAAGTCGGTATCGTCAAGAAGCACGGGGGCGGCCGGGTTGTTGACATTGAGTATCGCATAACCGCCATCCCAATAGGACACGCTCATGATATAATTGTCGCCGATTTTCTTCACTGTCACGTCGTGGTGAAAGGAGTCGCCGAGATTGAGATCGAGCTGGGCCACATCCAAGTCGTTCAAGTCGAGCTCAGTGAGGAAACGCGGGCGGCGCGGATCGGTGATGTCGAAGATGTCGACATCCTGCAAGTCCTCATTGTCAACCGACACCAGATAAGCCTTGTTGCCGACGGTCCAAGCATATGCGCTGTGAGTTTGGTGGGCATCGGATTTGGTGCGGTCACCAAAGGCTTCCTTCAGCTTCACCGGCTTCAGCGGATTGGTGACGTCATAGAGCATGAAGCCGCCCTTGTAGTTCTTGCCGCAGGATTCGGCATTCATCACCAGCATGTCGCCCTTGAACCACTTGGTGTTGAGCTTCAGCACCTGCATGCCTTCGCCAGGCCGCGTATCCTGGGGCATGGGAATGAAGTTCACGCTCTTCGGGTTGGCGGGGTCGGAAATGTCAACGACCCAGGCGCCCGAGTCAGGCGAGTTCGTGCCGCCGGTCTCTGGACCGGCGCAGTCGGGCTCGCCCCAGTTGGCAAGATAGGCGTACTTGCCAAAAGCCGTCACGTCGGCAATCAAGTCGTCCTTGGCTCCAGGCACTTTGAACTTCGATACCAATTCGACATTGCCCCAGGCGCCAGGTCCCTCGAGATGGCCGGATAGCGGGCCGTGCTGGCCGTCATGGGCACGGGCGTCCATGAGTGTACCGGCCAGTCCCGTTAGCATCGCGGTGGCCAATGTGGTCGCCAGAAGTAAGGCTTTCGATTGCATGATACGTTCTCCCTGTTGATTTTCTGTGCGCCGCGGGTTGAGTTTGGCACCTTCTGCAGGGTGCGTCAAACTGACCTTTGAATTTGTATCGGGCTAACCCCTAGCGCCGGCCACAATCCTGGCTGGCCAATCGGCATAGCCCCCGCTGTCGATTGACGTTGTGGGGTGTTGTCATTCTGTGTTAACTTTGCCCGTCTCTAACTCTAGCGCGAGGTCCGAAGATGGTGAAGATCCTGGTTTCCGCTCTGGCCGTCATGGCCATGATGAGCAGCACCGCCTTGGCGTGTGATCGCCACAGCAAAGGGGGCAAAGGACCCGCGACGACGGCGGTGGTTCCCGCTGTCGTGGTCATTGCCAAGACCGCGCAGGCATAGCCGGTTACTGCTGCTGAGGCTGGGTGGTTTCACTGCTACCTAACACATTTCGCATGAAGAAATGTGAAGCGGTTGTTGGTGTCTGCTATCCGGGAATCTCTGCAAGAGGTTGCACTTGGGACCGTTGTGGTTTCGTGCCAACTTCCGAGGGAGGTTCTCAAAATGTGCTGGCTTTTCCATGGTGTTTGCCGTCGCGTTCGGCAGCGCAAATGGTTTTGACCTGACGGGCTGTTCCGCCCGGTTCGTAGTTGTCGGCGGCGTTCCTTTTCATTCTCATTCTCCCTGTTGAGTTTGGTATCGCCGCACCTCCCAGATTGCCACTTCGCGGTCGGCCGGGTTAATTCAAAGATTACAATCCAGTGGCCTTTCTAGCGGCCCCATTCCCTCTCCCCGGCGGGGCGTCCTAATGTTCTCGCCCCGTCCGGGCAGTGAGGGAAATGGGGCCTCTCCCCCTCCTCAATACCAATCGACGCCATCCCTCAATCCCTTTACATTGCCGCCACAATCGCCCTTGATGAGCAGGCCATGACCGACCAGCAGCCCCCCGCGCCATCGCCCTACACCCTCGCCGACCCGGTGCAGTTCGCCCAGAACATGGCACGCGTGTTCGAACAGGCCGCCGCCATCGCCCGCACCGTGGCGGAGCGGCCGCAGATGAGCGCATCCGACGCCGATACCCAGTTCACCCCCATGGAGCAGGTGTCGAAGACGCTGGGGGCCGTGGCGCAGTCCTATATGTCGGACCCGCAGAAGCTGATGGATGCCCAGATGCAACTGTGGAACAATTACACGCAGCTGTGGCAGAACTCCTGGGCCAAGGCGCTGGGCCAGGACGCGGCGCCGGTGGCCGAACCGGCCCGTGGCGACAAGCGCTTCAAGGACAAGGACTGGCAGGAAAACACCGTCTTCGATTTCCTCAAGCAGTTCTACCTGATTTCCGCCAACTGGGCCCAGGACCTGGTGCAAAAGGCGGAAGGCGTAGACGAGCATACCAGGCGCAAGGCCCGGTTCTATGTGGAGCAGATCGCCAACGCCGTCTCACCGTCCAATTTCGCCGTGACCAATCCGGAGGTGCTGCGCGCCACACTCGCCAGCAACGGCGCCAACCTTGTCGAGGGTCTCAAACATCTGCAGGAGGACATGCAGACGCCGGACGGGAAACTGCGCATCAAGCAGACCGACATGACGGCCTTCGAGATCGGCCGCAACATCGCCATGACGCCCGGCAAGGTGGTTTTCCGCACCGAGACTTTCGAGCTGATCCAGTACTCCCCCACCCAGGCCGAGGCCTATGAAATCCCGCTGGTGATCTTCCCGCCATGGATCAACAAGTTCTATATTCTCGACCTCAACGCCAAGAAGTCCTTCGTCAAGTGGGCGGTGGACCAGGGCCTGACCGTGTTCATCGTGTCCTGGGTCAATGCCGGCGAGAAACAGGCGCGGAAAAGCTTCTCGGACTATATGCGCGAGGGCTTCCTCACGGCCATCCAGGCGGCCCAGGACGCGACGGGCACGGAGAAGGTCAACGTCATCGGCTATTGCATCGGCGGGACGCTCACCGCCGCTTCGCTCGGCTGGATGGCGGCGCACAATGACACCCGCGTCAACGCCGCCACCTTCTTCACCACCCAGGTCGATTTCGAGAAGGCCGGCGATCTGCTCGTCTATGTCGACGAGGAGCAGGTGAAGTGGATCGAGGGCCGCATGGCCGACAAGGGCTATCTGCCCGGCACGCGCATGGCGGATGCCTTCAATCTCTTGCGCTCCAACGATCTGATCTGGTCCTATGTGGTCAACAATTACATGCTGGGCAAGGACCCGATGCCCTTCGACCTGCTCTACTGGAACGCCGATTCCACTCGCATGCCGGCGGGCGTCCATTCCTTCTATCTGCGCGAATGCTACATGGCCAACAAGCTCTCACAGGGCAAGATGGTGCTTGACAATGTGCGGATCGATCTGAAGAAGGTGAAGGTCCCCGTCTATAACCTGGCGGCCCGCGAGGATCATATCGCGCCGCTGGCTTCAGTGTTCCGGGTCGGCCAATTCATGGGCGGGCCGACCAGGCTGGTGGTTTCGGGCTCGGGCCACATCGCCGGCGTCGTCAATCCGCCCGCCGCCAACAAGTACCATTACTGGACCAACGGCACTCCGGCCGCCAGCGCCGAAGACTGGCTGAAAGGTGCCAACGAACACGCAGGCTCCTGGTGGCCCGACTGGGCGCAATGGATCGGCGAACGGTCGGGCGCCAAAATCCCGGCACCGGTGCCGGGCGGCGGCAAACTGAAGGTGATCGAGGACGCGCCAGGGAGCTATGTCAGGGTGAAGGCGGAGTAGCGCTGTCACGCCTGCTTCCTAATCCGTCACCCCGGCCGAGGTCCAGCCTTGACGAACTGGAGCGTGACAGTTCTTGAGACTCGTGATCATGACATCATCGGAACAACTCACATCACGATATTCTCAGGACTTTCTTTTTGTCGGACACTTTCTTCGATGACTGAATTGCGCTTATCCTATTTTCGAATTCTTCTCTTGATTTCGGGACACCGGCCGTGAGCGCATCAACAGATGACTCCAGTGTCGTCATCACCGTATCGTCGTGGTGGAGACGGCCTGTAGCCGCGTCCACTTTGAATACAAACCAAAGAATGTCGCAATTCGAGATGTGATCAACTCGTTTGAAGTCCCCCAAAGTATTGAAGAATGGACGATCCACAACTACTGCCATCTTCTTTCCCCAGCGCCTGAGAGTCGGAACTTTGGTTTGAAGTTGCGGCATCAGTCTCTTTGGCCCGGAAGAGC
>JANPCA010000602.1:0-13469 GCA_031430715.1 Hyphomicrobiales bacterium
AGAAAGGAATCCCGCGCAAACACGCTTACCTCTTCAAATACTTGAACAGCGCGTTGATGTCGCCGCCCTCGCGGGTGATGGTGCCGACGAAAGTGGAGCGCATCTGCTGGACCAGCCAGATCGATTTGATGTTCATGTCGCGCACCAAATATCTCGAGCCAGAGCGGTAGACCCGGAAGATCACCCTGCCGCCGCCCTCGAGTTTGGCGCTCACCGCCTGGCTGGAACATTCGACGATGGTCAGCGACGAGGCCCGGAAGCCCTTGCCGTTCTTGGCCATGAAGGTGCCCATGAATCTGCGGGTGAGCGCCACGTATTCGCCCTCGCGGGCCTTGGGCAGCAGCTTGCGGTAACGCCCCAAGGCGAACATCGCGGTGCTGTTCATGTCGGAATATTGCGCCAATGCCGCAGCGAAAGCTGCCGGTGTTCCGGCCCGGGCGGCGCGGTCATAGGCCTTGCCGGCACTCTGGATCAGTCCCGCCGCATCGCATTTGGCGGCGTCCGCCTGGGATGCCGCAAGGATAAGAAATGCGGCGGCGAACAGCGCTCGCAACGTATGGCATAACGGAATATATGTCATGGTCAGGCAATCATAAGTCCGATTGTGGCGTTATGTGGTCGGGGACAACGCAACTTCCAGGGCAAGTGTTCCGGCCGCTGGGGCTTAATCCTCGCCCTTGGCCTTCACGCCCTTGATACGGGCCTCGCGCAGGTGGAGATCATCGCTGCGGCCCTTGATGTCCTCGGGGCGCGCCAACGCGAAGGTGCGCTTGCGCAACTCCGCCACCAATTCGGCACGGTCCTCGATATGGGCGATGTCGCCGAAGGGGATGGGCGCGCCGACCCGCACTTTCAGGCGCGAGCCGATGCGCCTGGCGGTTTCGCGGAACACCAGCGACAGGCGCAGCGTGAGGCTTAAATGGCTGGCCAGTTGAAACAGCCTTGAGTTCTGGCCGACGAAGAACACCGGCACCACGGTCGCCTGCGACATGCGCAGCAGTTTCGCCGTGAAGGGCGCCCAGGGCAGGTCGACGGCGGGGCCTTTCAGCGGTTTCTCCGAGGTTGACACGCCGCCGCCCGGGAAGATGCCGATGGCATGGCCATCGTGCAGCCAGCCCTGCGCCTGGCGCCTGGAATTGACATTGGTCTCGCGCGCCTCGCGGGTCGGCGCGAAGGCCACGGGGAGAAGGTTGTTGGAAGCTTCCGGCGCCTGGCAGAGCACGTCATTGGCCAGCACCTTGGTGTCGGGCCTGACCTTGGTGGCCAGCCAGGTCAAGGTGATGCCGTCGAGCACGCCATAGGGATGATTGGAGATGAACAGCACCGGCCCCGAGGCCGGTGTCAGGCTCAAGGCGCGCTCGTCATACTCGACCTTCATGCGCATCAGCCGGATGGCCGCGTCGAAGAAGTTTTCGCCGCCCTTGACGCTCTGCTGGTGCTGAAAATAAAGTTTCTTCAGCTTGCGCTGGCCGCCGATCCTTTCGATCGCCTGAATCACGGCGCGCTGCAGCATCGGCTGGTCGGCCGTCGAATAGCTGAAGCGGACGTTCTTGGTCTTGGGCATGCCGCGCATGGTTGGGTGAGTTAATGTCAACATGGACTTTTCACGGATAGGGGTTGAAGGCAAGGCCCATCTCCCCTAGCCGCCTTGCATGTCGGTTAGATGGCGCTGACCTTGCCCGTTGCCAGCACGGCGCCGGTCGGCAGGCCGGTGGCGGAGCCGCCCGCCGGTTCGTCGCTGATGGCCAGCACGGCGGCGCCGAGCTTGGCGGCCAGCTCTTCGGGCAGGCTCAGAACGGTCCGGGCGTCGGCGGGCAGCACGCCCAGCGACACCGGCTTCTCAGGCCCGGCGATCAGCCACAGTTCGAAAGCCCGGCCGGTGGCGGCGGTGCCCTCGGTGCGGTTCAGGCGCAACTGCCCGCTTGCCGCGTCGTAGAAGGCCACCAGCCGCACCGCCCCGGCTTCCCCCGACAGTTCGGCGACAAAGCCGGTGGGCTGAAGCGGAACGGGGGCAGGCACCATGAAATAGAGCCCGGCCATCACGGCCAGTGCCGCCAGCGAGGCGGCACTCAAGCCCTGCCAGAAGACCAGGCCGCGCCAGCCCCAGGGGGCAGCCCGTGGCGTCTCCGGCGCGAAGAGCCGCCGTTCGATCGCCGCATAGACCCGCCGCGGCGGGGTCTCGGGGGTGATGGCAAGCGTCAACGGCACCAGTCGGTGTTCCCAGAAGGCGACGAGGGCACGCAAGTCCGGCTCCGACTGAAGCCGTGAAATCACGTCGAGGCGTTCGCCATGGGGCAGCACGCCCAGCACATATTCGGCGGCCAGCGCATCGTCGTCGGGGGTCAAGCCGTCAGCCTCGGTCACCGCTCAAGACACTCCTTGAGACTGAGCAACCCGCGTCTCAGCCAGGTGCGCAAGGTGTTGAGCGGCAGGCGGTGGCGCGCCGCCAGTTCCTGGTAGCTGTAGCCCTCGACATAGGCGCCGCGGATGGCCGCGGCCCGCATCGGTTTGAGCCGCCCCAGGCACTCCTCGATGCGGTGGCGCTGGGCGGACGCCAGCGCTTCCTGTTCGGGATCGGGGGCATCGTCGGCGATCTCGTGGGCCGCATCGAGGGGCATGGCATTGGGCTGCCGGGCCCGGATGCGGTCGATGGCGTGGTTGCGGGCGATGGCGATCAGCCACGACACCGGGTTCAGCCCCACGTCCTGGAATTTCGCCGCATTGTGCCAGATCTTGACGTAAACCTCCTGCAACACGTCCTCCGCCTCCGGCCTGTCCTTCAGCATACGCAGGATGATGCCGAAGAGTTTCGCGCTGGTGCGGCCATAGAGGCAGTCAAAGGCGGCGCGGTCGCGCAGCGCCACGCGTCCGATCAGCCGGGCGATCTCGTCGTTGGACATGGGGTAGGGTCATAGCCGAAGCCGGGGCGGGGCGTCCATCGGGGGAATGAGCGCCGGCAATATCTATTTCGGTGTATTTCGGGTGTATTTCGATGACAGTGCATTCAATTGCAAACCGCCACCAGCCGTAGTATCGGAACCCATGGCGAGGTTGGCGCGGCTGGTGGTTCCGGGGCTTCCGCATCATGTCACCCAGCGTGGCAATGGGCGGCAGAAGGTGTTTTTCAGCGATGCCGATTACGGGTTCTACCTGAGCCTGTTGACCGGGAGTTGCAAGGCGGCGGGGGTGGACTGCTGGGCCTATGTGCTGATGCCCAACCACATTCATGCCATTCTGGTGCCCGACGACGAAGACGGTTTGCGGGCGGCGCTCGCTCCGGTTCACCGCCGCTACGCCGGAATGGTGAATGCCAGGCGGCGGCGCACCGGGCATTTCTGGCAGGGCCGCTATGGCGCGGCGGTGATGGACGAGCCGCATCTGGTGGCCGCCTTCCGCTACATCCTGCGCAATCCGGTGGCGGCGGGGCTGGCGGACGAGCCGGAGCGCTGGCGCTGGTCAAGTGCGGCTGCCTATCTCAAGGGACGGGCCGATGGCCTGACCGCGACGGGGCCGATGCTGAAGCGCTTTCCGGACATGGCTGCGTTGTTGAAGGACAGCGCCGTGGGAGACGGCGGCCTCATGGTGCGCGACGACGAGACGATCGGAAGGCCGCTGGGCGATGCCCAGTTCTTGGCCAAGCTCGAACGCAAGACCGGCCGCAGCCTGGCGCCCGGCAAGCGCGGGCCGAAGCCGAGGGAGGGGGAGTGAATGCAATGGCCGCTGGAACTCCCCGAATGCCGGAATTCTTCCCCGCCTTGACCGTATTCCGGCGAAAGCCGGAATGCAAAATTATTGATGTATAACATGGTCTTAGTGATTAAATGCACTGTCACCGTAATCGTAATCCTTAGTGATTAAATGCACTGTCACCGTAATGTGCTGTCACCGTAATGTGTCACCGTAATGCCGTAATGCTGTCACCGTAATGCGCTAGGAAACGCTTGGCCAGTGTGATAACTTAGAAGCGCCATTCAAATGGAAGAGACCATTTCGAACGGAAAAGGGAGAATGACCAATGCCATATCAAGATAAGTGGAACCATTGCTCCAAGTGCAACGCGCTGATTACCAGTGTGAACCAACCAGCAAGGTGCCCGGAAGGGGGAAACCACGACTTGGCACGTAGTTGGAACTATTCTGTGGCGCACGGTGATGCAACCGTACCAGGGCAAAGGCAGTGGAGCTGGTGCCGCAAATGTGAGGCACTATGCTATGTCGGAGCCGGTACTGGTACCTGCGTGATGGGAGGACTACACGACCACACGGAGACTTTCCCCTACACCGTCTCAAAGGCTCAGCCCCACTGGAAGATGTGCAACAAGTGTAAGGGGCTGTGCTATAGTGCAAATTCTTATGTTGGCAAGTGCGCCGCTGGTACTGCTGCTACCCCTAACCACGACTTCTCAGGAAGCGCGGACTATGCGCTTCTTCACCCACTCTAAGAGCCTGACTGAAAATATGTGATTGGAAAGGCTGGCGTTACGGTGACAGCGTTACGGTGACAGCGTTACGGTGCGTTACGGTGACAGTGCATTTAATTGTTAAGCTGTTGTCGTTACGGTGGATTACGGTGGGATTACGGTGACAGTGCATTTAATTGTTAAGCTGTTGTGATGCCGTAACAAAGCTGGGTCCCGGCTTGCGCCGGGATGACGAGGTTGAGGGAAATATGGATGGATCCCGATCCCAGGAATTATTTCACTTATGCCAACTTCACGCCGCTTCCGCCGTGCTTCCCAGCCCCAGAACCCGGCAGATGGCGTAGACCAGGTCGGCGCGGTTCAGCGTATAGAAGTGGAAGTGATTGACGCCCTCGCGGCGCAGTGCGTCGACCTGTTCGGCGGCGACCATGGCGGCCACAAGGTTCCTCGTTTCGGGGGCGTCGTCGAGGCCCTGAAATCGGCGGGCGAGTGCGGGGGGCACATGGGCGCCGCATTTGGCGGCGAATTCGCTGACCCGGGGAATTACGGTGGAATTACGGTGACAGTGCATTTAATTGTTAAGCTGTTGTGATACCGTAACAAAGATGGGTCCCGGCTTGCGCCGGGATGACGAGGTTGAGGGAAACAGGGATGGATCCCGATCCCAGGAATTATTTCACTTACGCCAAATTCACGCCGCTTCCGCCGTGCTTCCCAGCCCCAGAACCCGGCAGATGGCGTAGACCAGGTCGGCGCGGTTGAGGGTGTAGAAGTGGAAGTGATTGACGCCCTCGCGGCGCAGTGCGTCGACCTGTTCGGTGGCGACCATGGCGGCCACAAGGTTCCTCGTTTCGGGGTCGTCGTCGAGGCCCTGAAATCGGCGGGCCAGTGCGGGGGGCACATGGGCGCCGCATTTGGCGGCGAATTCGCTGACCCGGGCAAAGGAGGTGATCGGCAGGATGCCGGGGATCAGGTCGATATCGATGCCGCGCGCCGCGATGCGGTCCCTGAGCCGCAGGAAAAAGGCATTGTGGAAGAAGAACTGCGAGATGGCCCTCGTGGCGCCGTGCTCGGCCTTGTCGGCCATGAAGGCCAGGTCTTCCTCGATCGACACCGATTCCGGGTGGCGCTCGGGGTAGGCCGAGACGGCGATCTCGAAATCGCCCAGTTCCTTGATGCCGCGCACCAGGTCAGCGGCGTTGCGGTAGCCTTCCGGGTGGGGGACGAAGCGCGTCCCCACACCGCCCGGCGGATCGCCGCGGAGCGCCAGGATATGGCGCACGCCGGCTGTGTGGAAGTCACGCACCACGGCGTTCACCTCTTGCCTGCTGGCGCCGACGCAGGTCAGGTGCGCTACCGGCTTCAGGCTGGTCTGGCTGGCCATCCGGGCCACGGTCTTCAGGGTGCGGTCCCTGGTGGTGCCGCCAGCCCCATAGGTCACGGAGACGAAAGAGGGATTGACGGTCTCGAGCTTGGCGATGGTGCGCCAGAAACTGTCGGAGGCCTCGTCCTTGGGCGGAAAGAATTCGAACGAAACCGTAATTCCGGAGGTGTCTTCGGCAAAGGCGATCATAGGGCGGTGTCCAGTGTGCGGTTGGGGGCTGCAATGGTTTGGGGGCTAGGTGCCGTGGCGAGCCAGAGGGAGACGGTGAGGCCGGCCGATTCCCCGCGTGTGGGCGGCGGCAGCACGTCGTGGCGGACAGGCTCCAGGCCGGCGCGGGTCAGCCAGTGGGCCATGTCGGCGGCGGCGATCCCCAAGCGCCGGTGGGCATGACGGCTGCGCAGCTCTTCCAGGTCATGGGGGGCGAAGTCGACGATCAGCAGGCGGCCGCCGGGCTCCAGGATACGGGCCGCCTCGGCCAGGGCGCGGCCGGGATCCTCGAGGAAATGCAGCACCTGGTGGATGGTGATGAAGTCGGCGAAGCCATCGGGGAAGGGGAGCGCATGGATTTCGGCATGGCGCACCTGGGCAGTGCGGAGGCCCGCCTTTTCGAGATTGACGCGGGCGATAGCCAGCATCTCGCGGCTCGAATCGATGCCGATCGACTGGGCGGCGCGGGGGGCGAAGCGGCGCAGCACGGCGCCGGTGCCGGTGCCGAGGTCGGCGTGGAGCCTGATGGGCCTCGAGCCGGCCAGGCGGACCATGGCCTGTTCCACATCCTCCTCGCGCACATGCAGCAGGCGCAATTGTTCCCATTGCCTGGCATTGTCGCGGAAATAGCGGGCCGCCGCCTCGGCCCGGCGGTTGCGGATGTCCTCAAGGCGGGCCAGGTCGCCGTTCAGCACCGGATCGGTACCGGGCAGCAAGCTGACGATGGCGCGCGCCAGGGCGCCGCCGCGGTCCTCCCCGGAGAGCCGGAACAGCACCCAATTGCCTTCCTTGTGGCGGCTGATGAGGTCCGCCTCCGCCATCAGTTTCAAATGACGGCTGACGCGCGGCTGGCTCTGGCCCAATATCTGCGTCAATTCGCTGACATTGGCTTCGCCATGCGAGAGTATGAACAGAATCCGCACCCTCGTTGCCTCTGCGGCAGCGCGCAATCCGGACAGTAGTTCTTCCATATTCCCCTCACCTCCATAATCATATAAACATATCTTTATGTGAATTTCAATGTGCTCCTGTGCCCGAAGATGCGGCAGGCCATGGAACCTGTGATAAAACTTTAGGGCTAATGGCCGCCCCGCCTTGCTTTCTTCAAAGTTTCACGGCGTATTGCGCAGTCTGTTTTCCGGGCGGGGTCCCGGCCGATCTGGAGGCGAAATGACCAAGAACCTGCCGCGTCCCCTCAACCGGCGTGCGTTCATGAGGCTGGCGGTGCTGGCCGGGACGGCGATGTCCGCCGGCGTTGGTGCGCCCGTCTGGGCCACCGCCAATGACCCTCAGTCCTATGTCAACGCCATCGCCGGCGAAGTCATGGATCTTGCCAATGCCGGCCAGAAGGGGCCGGAGCTGAAGGCCAAGTTCGCTGCCGTGCTGAACCGCTATATCAACCTCAAGGCGATCGCCAATTATGCGCTTGGCCCCTATGTCAAGAAATTGCCCAGCACCCGAAAGGATGAGTTCTACGATCTCGTCAACAATTAAGCGGCAGCACTTTTCGTCTATTATCTCGAGGACTTCCGCGGCACCGAGCTCGAAATCAAGTCGACCACCCAACAAGGCAAGTTCACCGTCATCCTGAGCGCCATCAAGCTCAAGGGCGGCGGGCGCGAGCAGGTGCGCTGGCGCCTGGTTCCGGCGGGCAATGCCTACCGGATCAACGATGTCAACCTCAAGGGTGTGTGGCTGACCATCTCCATGAAGGACCGCTTTACCAAGGTGCTGACCAAGTCGAAGGGCGATTTCGAGCCGCTGTTCGCCGCGTTGCGCGAAGCGGAAAAGTGGTAGGCGGGCAGCCCAGCAGTTGACGGCCGGCAAAGGCCTCCCCTAATGCTGCGGCTCAGTCCGCGACGGAAACCGAATCATGATGGAACGAGCCCCAGCCAAGAACGCGGGCGTGACCCGGCGCGCCGTGATCACGGGCCTGGCTATTTGCCTGACTGGTCCCGCACTGGCCGCCGAACACCCCTCCCTTGCCTATATGCGCAAGGTGGCCAAGGACATGCTGAATGCCCACCGGCAAGGTACTGTGGCCAGTTTCAAACGCGCCATCCTGCGCCACGCGGACGTCACCGGCATTGCCGATTATTCGCTTGGACAATTCCGCCCGAAACTGCCCGCCGCCCAGAAAGAGCGTTATTACGCCGGTGTCGCCACCTTCATGGCGCGCTATTTCGCCGACCAGTCGCGCGAATATCCGATCGCCAAATACGAAATTGGCGACGCCGCGGTGACCAGCGCGGACGACATCCAGGTGGCCAGCAAGGTCTTCCTGCTGTCCGGGCAGACGTACACGGTCAACTGGCGCATTGCCTGGCGCGGCGGGCGCTACAAGGTGGTGGACGCCAAGGTGCTGGGCTTCTCGCTGGTCTATCTGCAGCGCGGCATCTTCACGTCATTCGTCAGCAAGAGGAACGGCAACGTCGGTGAATTGGTGGCGGCGCTCAACCGGTGACCCATGAGGTTCGCGCCGCCCCCGGGGGAGCGGGGCGAAGGCGGCGTGGTGATCGCTCGTGGTTGGCCACAGTTCCAACCCTTCCTTAACCTTGACGCTGGCAAGGTGACGGGCCTGCCATGTTCGAGAGTCGAGTTCCATGCGTCACGTCCGAAATCTGGCCGCCGCCGTTGCCACCGCCGCCGTGCTGGCGGCCTGTTCGGGATCTTCGAGCCGGAATTATTTCGATACCGAGGGGCTGCGCGCGCCGGAGGCCAGTTGCTCCGTGAAACCCTCACGCATCGGGCTTGCCGAGCGCATCCGCGACATCGACGAAGGCAATGGCTGCGAGGTGCGCAATGCCTGGCGGG
Organism: Hyphomicrobiales bacterium; assembly: GCA_031430715.1. Classification (GTDB taxonomy): domain Bacteria; phylum Pseudomonadota; class Alphaproteobacteria; order Rhizobiales; family Aestuariivirgaceae; genus Aestuariivirga. Next base: position 8,826 of record JANPCA010000602.1, read on the forward strand.
TCAAGTCGATGGGGCAGGTGGGGTTCAGCCAGCCGGCCATTGTCAATTGCGGCATGGCCGAACCGCTGCGCGAATGGCTCGACAATACCGTGCAGCCCAATGCCCAGCGCCAGTTCGGCGAAAGCGTCATCGGCGTCGATATCGCCGCGTCCTATTCCTGCCGGCCGCGCAACAACCAGCGCGGCGCCAAGATGAGCGAGCATGGCTATGGCAATGCCATCGACATCGCCGCCTTCACGCTGGAAAGCGGGCGCAGGGTGAGCGTGCTCGAAGGCTGGCGGGGGAACAGCGAGGAGCGCCGATTCCTCAACCAGGTTCACGGCGAGGCCTGCGGCGAATTCCACACGGTGCTCGGCCCCAATTCCGACCGCAACCACCGCGATCACCTACACCTGGACCTGCAGAATCGCCGCAGTGGCGGGAATTATTGCCGTTGAATCAATGAAGTATGCTAGATTTTTGACAATCTGATTCAAGCAGGCGCAATGGCGGCGGCTGTTGCAAATCAGCGCCCGGTGGCGCATATGACGGGCATGGAACAGGAATTCATCAAGCCGGAACCCAGCCCCAGGACGAGCACACAGGGCTTCAGCCCGCTCGGCTGCTTCATCGCGGCCTCGGGTGTTACGCTGCTGGTCCTTTGCAAGCTGGGCGCCGCCATGGTGGCGACCGTCTGGGCCTTCTCGAAGCTCTTGGGACTACCCGATGTCATGATGTATGGGGTGATGGCTCTGGGCACCCTTCCGGTGCTGTGGGCGACGGTGTGGACAGCTGGCCGCGCCTGGCATGTGGAGCAGCTTCTGGCCGGGCACCGCGACATTGACCCGCCGGTGTTCAGTCTCGGACATTATTTCCGCAAGGGGTGATCCCTCCGGGCTTGAGGCTCCCTTCTGACACGAGATCCCATGTCGATCTGGACCCGCATCGCCGACAGTCTCTCCGCCATCGGCGATTCGATCGGCGCCTTCCTGCAGTCGGTTGCCAGTGGGCGGGCGGCGGCACCGGAAAAATCGGTCGCCTTCACCATCGGCATGATCGCGCTCGGCGCCAAGATGGCCAAGGCCGATGGCGTCGTTACCGAGGATGAGATCGCCGCCTTCAGACAAGTGTTCCATGTGCCCGACCACGAGCTTGCCGCCGTGGCGCGGGTGTTCAATCTGGCTAAGCAGGATGTGGTGGGATTCGAAACCTACGCCACCCAGATCGCCCGGCTTTTCGAAGCCCGCTCGGCGGTGCTCGAGGACGTGCTCGACGGCCTGTTCCATATCGCCAAGGCCGACAACGCCTTCCACCCGGGCGAGCACGGCTTCCTCGCCAAGGTGGCGGAGCTGTTCGGATTTCAACCAGCCGATTTCGCGCGCATCCGGGCCCGGCATGTCAGCGTGGCGGACGATCCCTATCTGATTTTCGGCGTCGAGCGCGGCGCGGCATCCGCCGAAATCAAGGCGCGCTACCGGCAACTGGTGCGCGAGAACCATCCGGACAAGCACATCGCGGCCGGGGTCCCTGTGGAAATGATCGAGATCGCCACGGCGCGGCTGCAAAAGATCAATGAAGCCTATGAGACGATCATGAAGGAGCGGGCGGCGTGATCCGCTCGCGGCTGGCCCAGCGTTTCGTGCTTTCTCCCAACATCGAACCGCGCCGCAACAACCGCCCAATCGATATGCTGGTGCTGCACTACACGGGCATGGCGAGTGCCGAAGCGGCGTGCCGCCAATTGTGCGATCCGGTCTCGGGCGTCTCCTGCCACTATCTCATCGACGAACATGGCGTCATCACCCAGATGGTGGGAGAGGAGATGCGGGCCTGGCACGCGGGAACCTCCATGTGGGCGGGCGAGGCAGACACCAATTCGCGCGCGATCGGCATCGAAATTCACAATCCCGGGCACTGGCTGGGCTATGAGGATTTCCCGGACGTGCAGATGCGGCCGGTGATTGCACTTTGCCGGGATATCCTGTCGCGTCATGAGATCACGCCCGCCCATGTGCTGGCCCACTCCGACGTGGCGCCGGGGCGCAAGATCGATCCCGGCGAGCGCTTCGACTGGCGCCGCCTGTATGGAGCGGGGATCGGCCACTGGGTTCCGCCCCAGGCCTTGAGCGATGCGGAGCCGCTTTCGCCCGCGTCATTGCGCAGCTTCCAGCAGCTTCTCGGGAACTATGGATATGGTCTTGAAATAACGGGAATTCTCGACGAATCGACGCGCCGGGCGACCGATGCCTTCCAGCGCCATTTCCGGCAAGCCCGAGTGGACGGAATCCCGGATGTCTCGGCGCTGCTGACCCTTGAGAAACTGATTGCGGGGCTTTCCCGTTGATCAGGATTTGCGGCAGAGCGCCAGCAGGCCCTCGATATCGGCGTCGTACAGCGGAAAGACATTCTCGATCGTGCCGATCTTGATGCGGAACCGGTCGGCCTTGATCATGGCCGCGAAGATCGGATGGTCCGCTGCGATATTGCCTTCGGCGCTGGGGATTCCGGCATCGAGATTGTCCTCGGCCTTGCCCTTGAGTTCGGCGGTCTGGCCACCGGCCGTCAAGGTCATGATCACGTCCTGACCGGCCTTAACGCCCGCGCCGGTCTCGGGCACGAAGATATTGACGCTGCCCTCGCGGATCGGACACCACAGGCTGATGCCGACATCATCGGAATCGGCCACGCCGAAAATCAGATAGGCGTCATCATCGCCGGCATCGAGCGACCATTGCCGTTCCTGGGCCGAGGCGTTGAGGCTGAGGCTGGCGAAAATGAGAAGAGCGGCAATGAGGCGTTTCGCCATGACGGAAGAACCTGAAAATCCCGGCCTGTCTATAGGCTCTCCCGGGAGAGGGAAAGAGCCAACATGGCGCAGGGCTTTTCATTGACTTCAATCCCCCCGGGGCCTACCTCAAGCCCCATGCCAGCTGGCTGGATGACCGCTGCCGCTAGGCCCGAAAGGGTGCGGGGGAGGAAAGTCCGGGCTCCATGGAAATACGGTGCCGGGTAACGCCCGGCGGGGGCGACCCCAGGGACAGTGCCACAGAAATATACCGCGCGACGGAGTTCGCTCCGCCCGCAAGGGTGAAATGGTGCGGTAAGAGCGCACCGCGCTTCCGGCAACGGCGGCGGCATAGGTAAACCCCACCGGGAGCAAGACCGAATAGGGATGACGCGGAACTCAAGGGTTTCAGGGCGGTTTCCGGCCCAGTCGTCCGGGTAGGTCGCGCGAAGCGTCCGGCAACGGGCGTTCCAGATGAATGGTCATCCAGTGGGCGGGGCAACCTGCCCATGGACAGAACCCGGCTTACAGGCCGGCTGGCATTTTTCCTATCCCCAACTTGAATCAAATTCGAAACCATTTGTTAAGGGAGGCGTGGGCATTGTCGGCATTGAATCTTAACGCCTTGTTCACCCTGATTTCCCGCCCGAGTTTTCCCGCCCCATGGCTGCCGAAATGACCATAACTCCGCCTCCCCATGTGCCGGTGATGTTGCCTGAGGTGCTGGAGCAGTTGCACCCCGTGGCTTCCGCCACCTATGTGGATGGCACCTTCGGGGCTGGCGGCTATACGCGTGCAATCCTGGAGGAGGCCGCCTGCCGGGTGATCGCTATTGACCGTGATCCCGCCGCAATCGCCGCGGGCCAAGCGCTGGTTCACGCCATGAATGGCCGGCTCAGTCTGCTCGAAGGCCGCTTCAGCGACATGGAAGAATTGATTGGCGTTGCTGAAGCCGACGGCGTGGTGCTCGACATCGGCGTGTCCTCCATGCAACTCGATGAGGCGGCGCGCGGTTTCTCCTTCATGCGCGACGGACCGCTCGACATGCGCATGGCGCTATCGGGTGCCACGGCGGCGGATGTTGTCAACAACGCGAGTCAGGAAAAGCTCAGCAACATCATCTATGTCTTCGGCGAGGAACCGCGCTCGCGGGCCATCGCCAGGGCCATTGTCGCGGCGCGCGCCGAAGCACCGATCACCACGACGGCGGCACTGGTCAAGGCGATCGAGCGGGCCACCGGCCGCCAGCGCGCCCAGGACCGCACCCATCCCGCCACCCGCACTTTCCAGGCGCTGCGCATCCATGTGAACGGCGAACTCGACGAGTTGGTGCAAGCGCTGCATGCCGCCGAGCGCATCCTGAAGCCTGGCGGCGTTCTCGTGGTGGTGACCTTCCATTCGCTCGAGGACCGCATCGTCAAGCGCTTCTTCGCCTCGCGCGGCGGCAAGCTGCCGTCGGCCTCGCGCCATGTGCTGGAAGTGGCCAAGGGGCCGCCGCCCAGCTTCGACTTGCCGTTCAAGGGTCATATCGGCGCCAGCGCAGCGGAAGCGGGGCTAAATCCGCGGGCTCGTTCCGCCAAGCTGCGGGCGGGCATCCGCACCGAAGCTCCGGCCATGCCGTCAATCGCCGATGAGATCGGCCTCACTCTCCCCCAAGGGACGCGACGCTGATGCATAAATTCCTCAACGCCATTCTGGTCGTCACCGTCCTCGTCTCGGGCTTCCTGCTTTATTCCCTCGAACACAAGACGCGCGGCCTCGAACGTAAACTGGCCAGGCTCGAGAACGGCATCGCCGAGGAAATCGAAAGCACGCGCTTCCTCAATGCCGAGTGGAGCAGCCTGACCAGGCCAGACCGCTTGCGCAAGCTCGCCGAACAG
>JANPCA010000603.1:0-2215 GCA_031430715.1 Hyphomicrobiales bacterium
CGATTTCCGAGGCTGTCGTGACGCCACCAAGGAAGACCTTGGAGAAGCCGCCGATGAACGGGTTGAGGGCCGCCGAGCCGTTGCCGGTGAAGGCCAGCGAATAGCCGTAGATGACCCATAAGATGGAGATGATACTGAACACCACCAGCACCTGCATGAGCACCGACAGCACGTTTTTGGAGCGCACCAGCCCGCCGTAAAAGAGGGCGAGGCCGGGAATGGTCATCAGCACCACGAAGCAGGTGGCGACCAGCATCCACGCCGTGTCGCCCTTGTTCACCGTGGCGGCGGCTTCGGCCGCCGACGGCATGAGCGCCGTCAACGCCAGACCCACCGGCGCGGCCATGGCCACCCGGCGGAGTGTATTGCGGAGAGTCATATGATTTACCCCTTGAACCATGATTAGAGAGCCGCGGCTCCGGTTTCACCGGTGCGGATGCGCACCGCCTGTTCGAGCGGCAGGATGAAGATCTTGCCGTCGCCGATCTGCCCGGTCTGGCCGGCCAACTGGATGGTTTCGATGACCCGGTCGGCGATCGACTCGTCGACGGCCAGTTCGAGCTTCACCTTGGGAACGAAGCTGACGGTGTATTCGGCACCGCGGTAGAACTCGGTATGGCCGCGCTGGCGGCCGTGGCCCTTCACTTCGGTGACGGTAATTCCCTGGATGCCGAGCTGGCCCAAGGCTTCCCGCACCTCCTCAAGCTTGAACGGCTTAATGATCGCGATCACATATTTCATACACCACCCCTTTGTTTCGATGATGCAGTGCAAAACAAGTTTCGTGCCAGATTCGGAATTCTTGTTAACTTATTGTTATTGAACAGGTATAAATTTTGGAGATTGCTGTCGTCACAACGATACTGACCAAAAAATAGGCACAATCAGAAAACTGCACGATTATTAATCCGTGACCTCCCGCGACCACGGGACACCTGTCGCGCAACTGGGAACTGCCCGAAAAGACGACATGACCAGCACTCCCGACATCATCGTCATCGGCGCCGCCCTCAATGGCCTGGCCGCTGCCCTGGCCTTGGGCGGACGCCACGCACGGCGCCCCCTCGATGTGATGATCGTCGACGCCAAGGATCCGCGCACCTTCGCCAGCACCAGTTTCGATGGCCGCGCCTCGGCCATCACCGCCAGCGCCCGGCGCATGTTCGAGGCCCTGGGCGTCTGGCAGGCCGTCGCCGCCGAGGCGCAAGCCATGGCCGAGATCATTGTCACCGACAGTGTAACGCCAGAATCACCGCGGCACGTGCTGCTACAGTTTGACGAGTCCGACATGAAGGGTGGCCCCTCGGCCCACATGGTCGAGAACCGCCACCTCTACGGCGCCATGCTGAAGGAGGCGCTGCAGTCGCCCCATGTCACGTTCGCAACGGGCGCCAAGGTGACCGGCTACAGCTTCGGGCCGGGACTGGCCGCCGTGACGCTGGAAGACAGTACGGTGATCCGCGCCAGCCTGATCGTGGCCGCCGATGGCCGCAATTCGCCAGCCCGCGCGGCGGCGGGCATCAAGCTCGTGGGCTGGCCCTATGACCAGATGGGATTGGTCGCCACCGTCGAACACGAGCTTCCGCACAACGGCCGGGCGGAAGAACACTTCACGCCGTCGGGACCCTTCGCCATCCTGCCGCTCCCCGGCAACCGCTCCTCGCTGGTGTGGACCGAACGCACGCAAGAGGCCCGGCGACTCTTGGGGCTCGACGAGGCGGGCTTTGCGGCCGAGCTCCGCCGCCGCTTCGGAACTCACCTCGGCGAGGTGCGCATCATCTCCGGCCGCCACGCCTATCCGCTCGCCATGTATGTCGCGGAAGATTTTTCATCCAGCCGCCTGGCCCTCATCGGCGACGCCGCCCACGTGCTGCATCCGCTGGCCGGGCTGGGCTTCAATTTGGGTCTGCGCGATGTGGCGGCGCTCGCCGAATGCGGCCACGACGCCGCGGGTCTGGGCCTCGACATCGGCAGCGCCGCTGTGCTCGAGCGCTACACGCAATGGCGCCGCTTCGACACGGTGGCAACCGCCGCCGCCATGGACGGCATGAACCGCCTTTTCGCCAACACCAACCCGGTGCTGACAGTGCTGCGGCGGGCAGGCTTGATCGCGGTGAACCGCATGGGCGGCCTGAAATCCGTGTTCGTCAACGAGGCGGCGGGAAGTTCGGGGAACATTCCAAAATTGCTGCGGGGCGAGCAGGTCTAGCTTTCC
>JANPCA010000604.1:0-2911 GCA_031430715.1 Hyphomicrobiales bacterium
TGAACTTCTGGTCCATGAACAGTTGCGGGGCGCCGAAATAGGTCGGGAAGTCCGGATAGAGTTCATGGGTCATGTCGTGATAGGCACCGGCCGTGGCCGCACTGGCGGGCGCGGCCTGCGCAACCGTGGCGGCCGCGGCGGCCATGGCGGCCCCCCTGAAGAAGCCGCGGCGGTCGAGCATCCGCTGCTTGACGCTATCCATGACGCAATGGTGGCACATTGTTTCTCTCCCTGCGAAGCCGTTGAACCGCCCAACGCTAACACAGCCACGGCGGAAAGGAAGACGTTCCGCTCAGGCCAGCCTGATCAGCACGGCACCCGCCACGATGAGGCCCGCACCCGCCAGCCGGCCCCCCGTCACCTGCTCCTTCAGCACGCGCATCGACAGCAGCATGACGACGAGGATGCTGGTCTCGCGCAAGGCGGCGACGGCGGCGATGGGGGCGTGCGACATGGCCCAGATGGCGATCCAGTAGGCGCCGGCCGAAAGAGCCGCTCCCGCCAGCCCCGATTTCCAGAAGGGCGCCACTTCGCGGAAAACGCCGGGCCCGCGGGTGGCAATGGCCGTGGCCGACAGCAACAGGGCGTCAAAGACAAAGACCATCCCGGCATAGGCCGAGGGCTGGCCCGACACCCGCCCGCCCAAGCCGTCGACGACCGTGTAGGCGGCGATGAAGACCGACGTGCCGAGGGCGAAAAACAGGGTCATGCCGTCGAGCACGGCCACCCTCCGCCCGGCGAGGCTGACAAACCAGATGCCCGCCACCAGAACGGCGATACCGATGACGCCCGTCAGGCCGACCTCTTCGTGGACCACCACCCAGGTGACCAGCAAAGTGAACAGGGGGGCGGCACCGCGGGCGATGGGGTAGACCTGGCTCAGGTCGCCGGTGCGGTAGCTGCGCGCCAGGAAGAGATTGTAGCCCAGATGCAGCAGGCCCGAAGCCACGGCATAGGGCAGGCTTGCCAGGGCGGGGGCTGGAAATGCCGCCAGCATGATCAGTCCCCCCAGCCCCATGATGCCCTGAATGAGGCAGAGCGACAGGAAACGGTCGAGCTTCAGCTTGACGAGGACATTCCAGCCGGCATGCATCACGGCGGCGGCAAGGACGGCGAGAAAGACGGTTGGATGCAACGGCGAAGCTCCGGGTCAAGCCAGCCATAGCCCGGCGCATGGGGGCTTACCACCCCCGGCAGCCCCAGTCCGGATCAGCTGCAGCCGGTGCAGGTCAGTGTCGAGGTGCCACGCGGCCTGAGGGCGATCTGTTCGTTCATGGTGAACCTGGTGGCGCCCAGGATCGACTGGCCGAGGAAGCTGGCGATATATGGGGAATACTTGGTGCAGACGACGGCAACGATCAGATCATTGCCATCGGACATCAGATTGTCCATGCCGGTGGTGTCGGGTGCATCGCAGTCTTCGCCGTCCGTGGATTTGCGGCTCCACTGGTTGGTGATGATGCCGGCGACGTCACGATACTGATAGACCTCGATCCGGACGTTGTCGATCGGCGTGGGTTTCATCACCAGGGCGGCGGCGTTGAAATAATCATCGATATCGCTGCTGAGCACGTCGGTGTTATTCTGGGTGACCAGATCGGCGACGACGCTTGAGGCATAGGTGACCTTGCGGTTCAGCGAGATCATGGCCGTCAGATCGACGAGGCCGAAATAGAGGAACAGCAGGAAGGGCATGATGAATGCCACTTCGAGTGCGGCAACGCCGCGCGTGTCGCGGCGCAGGTGTCCGAATGTCTTGATCATGATCTCAGCTTCCAAACGGCTCGTTGCGGAAAATGGCAAGCCCGTAGATGCGGCGGGCCCCGCCGTCATTCACGTTTCCCAGGAATTCCATGAAGGGGAAAGAAAAGGTCCAGTCATAGGTGGCGATGACGGTTGCCGCCTTCAGCGCGCCGCCGGGGCTGTAAACCGGGACATAGGGATCGCCGTTGGTCTTCCTGCCGATATCGATGGGGTCTTCCATGTCGTCCGTCAGCGTGGCGAAATCGGTGGCGCTGTCGACGTAGACATTGACATTGCTGTCGCAGTTGATGATGACGCTGACGTTTTCGCAGATCGACTCCTTGAAGTCAGCCGCGCTGAGCAGCGGTGTACCGACGCTATCCGTCACCTGCCCGGTGCGCACCATGCGCGCGGCTTCCTGCACCGAGTTCTGTATGACATATTCGGTGAACAGCATGAGGCCGGTTTCGCAGATGCAGCCGAGCACGTAGAAGAACGGCGCGGCCACGATGGCGAACTCGACGGCGGTGGCGCCGCTCTCGGACCGTTTCAGGCCGGCCAGGGCGCGGCCGATCCTGGTGTTGCGCAGACGAAGCATAATGTACTCCTGTCCTGGACCGCCGCCCGTCCGGACGGCATTCTCCAAAATCGATTTCAATCGTAACCAATCGGTGTTGCCGATTGGTGAAAGACTCGAATCAAATTTTATGGACCTGACGCGGCGCGCGCATGAAATGGAAAAGCCCCGGCGAGCCGGGGCCTTGCGCCGGGTGCCGTGCTGGCGTCATTGGGCGGGCGGCGGTGCGTCCTGGCCGTTGCCGGCCTGGGCGACGTTCTCGCCGTCCTTCTGGCCAAGGGCTAGGCCGGTCCGGGCCTTCTGCTGGCCGGCGATGATCTTGAAAGGCTTGTCGTCGTCGCCGATGTGGAGCGTGCGCTCGCAGTCGGGGGCGCAGAGGTAGGTCAGGAGGCTGTTGCCCGCCCGGAACACATAGATATTGTCACTGCCGCCCGACTGGACGGTGACTTCATAGTCGGCGAGCTGGGCCCCCGTCTCGTCGAGGATAAGGACGTTGGTGGTGCCATAGGAGCGGGCATGCAGCATTACTTGCGTGCCGCTGATCGTGACATCGGCGATGCTGGGGTTGCCGACGATGATGGTGCCCGGCGG
>JANPCA010000605.1:0-6436 GCA_031430715.1 Hyphomicrobiales bacterium
GCCGTGGTGATCATCACCACCACCATCCTGGCACTGGGCATGGAGCGCATCGCCTTCCGGCCATTGCGCAAGGCCAGCCCCGCCACGTTGCTGATCGCCTCGTTCGCCGTCTCCTATCTCGTTCAGCACACGGTGCTGATGCTGTTCGGCTCGCGCGCCATCGGCGTCGCGTTTCTCGCGGAGCTGGGAACCAGCGTGGAATTCCTCGGCCTGCGCGTACCGTTGCTGCAGATCATCACCATCGTCGCAACCCTGTGCCTGATGGCGGGGCTCACCGCCTTCTTCCGGCTGTCAAGGACAGGGCTCCAGATGCGCGCCGCGGCGGAGGATTTCACCATGGCGCGTCTGGTGGGCATCCGCGCCAACCGGGTCATCGCCTTCGCCTTCGCGCTGTCGGGCGTGCTGGCGGCCATGGTGTCATTCTATCTGGTGGCGCAGACGGGCAGCGTGTCCTACAAGATGGGGGTGAGCATGGTGCTCATTGCCTTCGTGTCGTCGGTGATTGGCGGCATGGGATCGGTGGCGGGCGCGGCCCTGGGCGGATTTCTCGTCGGCGTCGTATCGGTTTCGCTGCAAGCCTATCTGCCGGCCGACCTCCGGCCATACCGCGACGCATTCGTTTTCCTCCTGTTCATCCTGTTTCTCTTCTGGCGTCCCAACGGCCTGCTGATGCGCCGCGCCGATATGGAGCGGGTGTAGCGATGCACGGCGACACTGCCTACCGGCCGCTGCAGACCGCCGCGATCCTGATCGTCATCCTGCTTGGAGTGACGTTGGCAGCGACCATCGCGCCGCCAGCCATGCAACGCACCGTCGTCGAGGCCATGATCAAGCTCGTGGTGGTCGTCGGACTGTTCATCTTTGTCGGCCATTCCGGCGTGTTCTCCTTCGGCCATGTGGCCTTCATGGCAATCGGCGGCTACATGTCGGCGGTCCTCACCCTGTCGCCCGCCCGAAAATCGGTGCTGCTCGATTTGCCTGCCGCTCTGGAAGCTCTGCAATTGCCCTGGCCTATCGCCATGTTGGCCGTCGCGGCCGCCACCGGCTTGATTGCGCTGCTGATCGCCTGGCCTCTGTGCCGGTTGCGCGGCATCGCGCTGCCCATGGCCACATTCGCCTTGCTGATCATAACTTACGTCATCGCGTCCAATTGGCAGCAGGTGACGGGCGGCCGCCAGGCGCTGGTCGGACTGCCGCGCTATACGACACTTTGGGTGGCCTCCGGGGGTGCGGCAACCGCCATCGCCATTGCCGCCCTCTACGGCACGACGCGGCATTGCCTGATGCTGCGCTGCTCGCGCGAGAGCGAAGTGGCGGCGGCGGCGACCGGCATCGACATCGAGCGCGAACGGCGCATTGCCTTCGTGCTCAGCGCAATCGTGGTGGCGGCGGGCGGCATGCTGTTCAGCCATTTCATCGGCACCATCACCGCCAACACCTTCTATCTCGATCTCACCTTCGTGACGCTCGCCATGCTGGTGGTCGGAGGAGCGCGCAGCCTGACCGGCGCCTGTACCGGCGTCGTTTTCATTTCGGTCATCTCGGAACTGTTCCGCTCCATCGAGCGCGGCATACCGCTGGGCGGCCATGTCCTCTCAGCGCCACCGGGCCTGCAGGAGATCGCGCTTGCCATCGTCATGCTCGCCATCCTGATCGCGCGGCCCGCTGGACTCCTCGGCGACCATGAACTCGGATCGCCGCGGCGCAACCCACGCAAACGGCCACAAGGATAGATCGATGTTTGTCGCCTGTATCGATATCGGAGGAACATTCACCGACCTGGTGCTCTACCGCGAGGGCGCGGATCTGCAGATCCACAAGGCGCCGACGACGCCCGGCCAATTCGAGCGCGGCTTCATCGACGTCCTCGATGTGGCGGCCAAGAGCAACGGCATGAACCTCGCCGAATTCCTGTCCAGGATGGACATGATCGTGCACGGCACGACGGTTTCGACCAACGCGCTCGTCGAAGGAAAAACCGCACCCACTGGGTTGATCTGCAACGCGGGGCATCCGGATATTCTCACGCTCAGGGAATCGCCGCGCAAACGCGCCTTCAACATCAAGATCGATTTCCCGCCACCCTATATCCACCGCAGCCGGACCTGCGAGGTGCGCGGGCGCATCGATTCCCTGGGGCACGAGATCACGCCGCTTGCGGATGAAGACGTGCGCGCCGCCGCCCGGCATCTCAAGGCCTGTGGCGTCAAGGCCATTGCCGTGAGCCTGCTGTGGTCGATCATCAACCCGGCGCATGAAAGGCGCGTGCGTGAGATTCTGGAAGCGGAACTTCCCGGCATTCCGGTCTCACTCAGCCACGAGCTCAATCCGATCCCGCGCGAATACCGTCGGACCATCTCGACGGCCATCAACGCCTCGCTCTATCCGATCGTCAGCGCCTATGTCGGCAATCTGACCGGGGCATTGAAAGAGGCGGGCTACAAGGGTGAGTTCCTGATCGCCAATTGCGTGGGCGGCATGATGCCGCCCGAAGAGATCGTCAAGCGGCCGATCTACAGCGTCATGTCGGGGCCGACACTGGCGCCGGTCGCCGCGATGAATCTGACGGACGCCAAGAATGTGATCGTGGTCGACATGGGCGGAACGACGTTCGACGTCTCGGCCTTGCGCGACCGGCATCTTGTCGTGGCTCCCGATGCAAGCTTCGGCATGGAACTGCTCGGTATTCCAAAGATCGATGTGCGTTCGGTGGGAGCGGGGGGCGGCAGCATTGCCTGGGTCGATGCCGGCGGACTGCTGCGCGTCGGGCCGCACAGTGCCAGCGCGGTGCCGGGGCCTGCATGCTATGGCCGGGGCGGCAGGCAAGCAACCGTCACCGACGCCAATGTCGTGCTGGGCATCATCGATCCCGGCTATTTCCTGGGCGGCCGCATCACGCTTGATCGCTCGAAAGCGGAAGCGGCCGTCGCGGGCATTGCGCGGCAACTCAAGATCAGCCCCGTCGAGGCCGCCTACGCCATCCACACCACCACCAATCACAACATGATCGGCGCCATCGAGGACATCACCGTCAACGAAGGCATCGATCCGCGCGACAGCTATGTGATCAGCGGCGGCGGGGCGACGGCCTGTCACATCGGCGGCATGGCGCGCATCTTAAGGATCGGCAGCTTCATGGTGCCGCGCTTCGCCGCGGGCTTGAGCGCCTATGGCGGGCTGATCTCGGATATGCGCTGGGAGGAAAGCAGCACGCTCAACACCATCGACCGCGAATTCGACCTGGCTGGCGTCAACCTGCTGCTGAAGGCCCTCAAGGTCAAAGGCAATGCCTTCCTCGAAAGATCAGGCGTCGCGGCCAAGTCACGGCGGTTTGAGTTCGCCTTCCAGGGCCGCTATCTCTATCAATCCTGGGACATCGAGGTGCCGTTCGAAGCCTCACGCGGGATACTAAGCAGGAACGCCTTGAGCGGACTCAAAGCCGCATTCCATGCCCAGCATGAACGCATCTATTCCATCAAGGATGAAAACGACACGGTGGAGTTCACCACTTGGAAAGTGCGGGCCATCGGCGACATGGGCGGCAGAGCCCGGCAGGGCAAGCCGCTCGCCGCGCAGCGCGGCAAGCCCAAGGCGAAGTCCCACCGCCAGGTCTATCTCGGCAAGGGCTTCCGCGGCCTGCCCGTCTATGATGCACAGTTGCTTGGCTCAGGAGCCAAGATCGCTGGACCAGCGATTCTGGAACTGCCGACCACCACCATCCTGCTTCTCGAAAACCAGAGCGCTGAAATCGATAGGCTCGGCAATATTCTTGGCCGAGTTCACGCCGCCAAGAGCAACGCCGTTCCGTAGAGGCCCACGCCAAACACGGCATGGGCCACGATGTTGAAGGCCCTGACCTTCCAGGGATTTGGCCGCAGAGAAGCGGCCCAGCCAGCGCCCATGCCAGGCTGCAGGATGAACCATCCGGCACCGACCGTCACCAGACCGACGATCAGAGCCGGGAGCAGGGTCGGACTTTCAAGCCAGGGCCTGCCCGCGAAGGCGATCAGGATGCCCGCATAGACGACGCCCGTCACATAATGCGCGATCCAGCCGATGGCGGTCTCATTGGCGACGGCCTCGGACCTGGCGATGTCGTCGTGGAACAGGGTTCCCCTGGCAATATGAGCGAACCAGCGCCCGACCAGTCCCCAGTTGGGCAGCGGCTGCGCAAAGGCGGCTTTCAGGAACAAAGCCCAGATGTCCAATACCGCCGTGGCGCCGATGCCGATGACCAGTGACCGCCACAGGAAATCCGCCATGTTCCGCCCCTCTTCCGCCCAATGCCGCCGTGCATAAACAGTCTTCACTGGAGTTCAACGAAATTTGAATGAGAATGCCGAGATGCATTGCTGGAATTTGGCTTTGTGCATTGCAGCGAAATGTGAAATCCTCCCGTCCGGGACAAAGCGAATGGGGCAAAATGTCGATACAGACGGCGTTACATCACCTCACCCACTACCGCTACGACCGCCCGGTGATCCTCGGACCGCAAACCATCCGGCTGCGCCCCGCGCCGCACTGCCGCACCCGGATCATTTCACATTCGCTCAAAGTCAGCCCGGCCGGTCATTTCGTCAATTACCAACAGGATCTCTACGGCAACTGGTTGGCGCGCTACGTATTTCCCGACCCGGTGCGGGAACTGAAGATCGAGGTCGATCTCATCGCCGACATGACGGTCTACAACCCGTTCGATTTCTTTGTCGAGGAAAGCGCTCAGTTCTGGCCCTTCGACTATCATGAAGACATCCGCGCCGATCTCGTCATCTACCGCGATGCGGAGCCAATTGGCCCGTTGTTGCAGAGCTTTATCGACACTATCGACCGCACGCCAAAGCGCACGGTGGATTTCATTGTCGAGTTGAATGCACGGCTGGCCAGCACCATCGGCTATGTCATCCGCATGGAACCCGGCGTGCAGACGGCGGAGGAGACCTTCGCGCGCGGCACCGGGTCATGCCGTGACACGAGCTGGGTTCTGGTGCATGTGCTGCGGCACTTAAGCTTTGCGGCGCGCTTCGTCTCGGGCTACCTGATCCAGTTGAAGCCCGACCTGGTGGCCCTCGACGGCCCGGCCGGCACCGATCACGACTTCACCGATCTCCATGCCTGGGCCGAGGTCTATCTTCCGGGCGCGGGCTGGATCGGGCTTGATCCGACGTCGGGCCTGCTCACCGGCGAAAGCCATATTCCGCTCGCCGCGACACCACATTACCGCAACGCCGCGCCGATCTCCGGATTGGCCTCTTATGCCGATGTCGATTTCACCTTCGATATGCGAGTCGACCGTGTCGCCCAATCGCCGCGCATCACCAAGCCGTTTTCGGACGAGGCCTGGGCCGCACTCGACAAGCTGGGCCGCGCCGTCGATCAGGCTCTCGCCGCCGGCGATGTGCGCCTGACACTGGGCGGTGAGCCGACCTTCGTCTCAATCGACGATTTCGAAGCCGAGGAATGGAACACGGAGGCCGTCGGACCCACCAAGCGCGCACTGGCCGACAAACTCATCCGGCGCCTGCGCGAGCGCTTCGCGCCTGGCGGATTCCTGCATTATGGCCAAGGCAAATGGTATCCAGGCGAAACCCTGCCGCGCTGGACCTTCTCGCTCTATTGGCGGCGCGACGGAGTTCCCATCTGGACTGACGAGGCACTGATTTCCAAAGAGGGTGCCGATACCGGCGCCACGGCTGAAACGGCGGAGACCCTCTTGAAGACCATGGCGGCCGAATTGGGGGTGGCCAGCGAATTCGTTCTTCCCGCGTTTGAAGACCCGGCCGAGTGGATCATCAAGGAAGCAAGCCTTCCAGAAAACGTGACGCCGCAGAATTCCAAGCTGAAGGACCCGGAGGAGCGGCATCGAATCGCGCGGGTGTTCGGGCGCGGCCTCACCGAGCCCTCCGGGTTCGTTCTGCCGATCCAGCGCTGGCAGGCCAAGAGCAGCGGGTTGAAATGGCGTTCGGAGAAATGGAAGACGCGGCGCGGCAATCTCTTTCTCGTGCCGGGCGACAGTCCGCTCGGCTACCGCCTGCCGCTCGGCACGCTTCCCCATGTTCCGCCCTCTGATTACCCCTATGTGAACATCGCCGACCCAACCGAACCGCGCGGGCCCTTGCCGGATTTCACGGTCAGGGACGAGGCCGGCATTGGCCGGGAAAGGCGCTCCCAGCCGATCGCATCCTTTGCCGCCGCCGAGCCAAGCCAACAGCGCGTCGAACAGAAACCCGGCGAGCTTGACGGCGCGGTGCGTACCGCGATGAGTGTTGAACACCGCGACGGACGGCTCTGCGTGTTCATGCCGCCCCTGGAAAAGATCGAAGACTATCTCGAACTCGTCGCAGCGGCCGAGGCGGCGGCGAAGAAGCTCGGGCTGCCCGTCCATATCGAGGGCTATGCGCCGCCCACCGATCCGCGCATGAACGTCATTCGCGTCGCC
>JANPCA010000606.1:0-52451 GCA_031430715.1 Hyphomicrobiales bacterium
TGAACTCATAGGGCCGGTCGTTCTCGTTGCCGAACATCACCGCGTCGACGCCCGCCTCCTGCAGCGCCTGCAAGTCCTTGCGGACGCCAGCCAACAGGCCTTGGAGGCCCGCATCCGCGTCATAAAGTGGCGCGCCGGGGAGCGCCCCGAAATGCACCATGGCGATGACCGGTTTCGGGGACTTGAAAATGCGCGCAAATTTTCCGGTCATGTCCATTCCGTCTGTTCAATTGCCTTCCAACTTGGTAACGGAACATGGACAAACCCGCAAGCCAAGAGGGGCCAAATTGCCCGCACCACACACCCGTTTCGCCTATGCCAGCAGATTGAACGGCTTCAAGGCCAATGCGGCGCTGGTCTGGCCAGGCCGCAACCGCATTTCGTCCCTCGACCTGATCGAACGCGCCGCCACAGTGCCGGGTCTTTCCGCCGTCGACTTCAACTATCCTGACCATCTCGATGGCACCTCGCCGAAGGAAATACGCGCCAAGCTCGACAGCCTGGGGCTCAGCCTCAACGGTTTCGCCATGCGTTATTATTCCGACCCCGGTTTCAAGATGGGGGCGCTGACCCATCCCGATCCGGGTTTGCGCGCCAAGGCGCTGGATCTCACCTTGCAGGGCATCGACGCATTGGCCGAAGCGGGCGGCGATCTCATGACCCTGTGGCTGGGCCAGGACGGTTTCGACTATCCCTTCCAGGCCGATTACCTGCGCCTGTGGGACCACACGGTGGCGGCCCTGAAGGTCATCGCCGCGCACCATCCCATGATCGGCATCTCCATCGAATACAAACCAAACGAGCCACGCGCCTTCAGCCTTCTGCCCGATGTGGCCACCACCCTGCTGATGCTGAGCGACGTCAATGCCGCCAACATGGGTGTCACGCTCGACTTCGCCCATGTTCTGTATGCGGACGAAATGCCGGCCTACGCGGCCTCGCTGATCCACCGCCGCAGCAGGCTTTTGGGCGTCCATCTCAACGATGGCTATGGCAAGCGCGACGACGGACTGATCGCCGGCAGCGTGCATGTCATCCAGACGCTCGAGCTCCTGCATGTTCTGGAGAAACTCGGCTACAACAACGCCATTTATTTCGATACATTCCCCGATGCCGTGGGGCTCGACCCGGTGGCGGAGTGCTCGGCCAATATCTCGGCCGTTGAAGGCATGTGCCGGGTGCTCGACCGCTTGCGCGGCAACGTAGCGCTCGGCGAGGCCATAGCCCGGCAGGATGCGGTGGCGAGCCAGCGCATCGTCCAGTCGGCGCTCTATGGTGCGCCGTGATCGAGGTCGCCGTCGTCGGCAGCCTGCATCTCGACATCATGGTCGAGGCGCCGCGCCTGCCGGGACTGGACGAGACATTGATGGGTACCGCCTGGCGCTACAAGTGCGGCGGCAAGGGCGGCAATCAGGCCGTGGCCGCGGCGCGCTTTGGCGCCCGGACCGCTTTTGGCGGGCAGACCGGCGCTGACGATTTCGGCACCCGCTTGCGCGCCAATCTGGAAGCGGCGGGCGTCAGCACGCGCTGCGTCGGGTTTGATCCCGTGAACGGTAGCGGCATGAGCGTCGCCATCAGCGAGGCCAAGGGCGAGTACGGCGCCGTCGCCGTCTCGGGCGCCAACCTGACCATCGATGCGGTGGCAATTGCCGAAGCGTGGGCGCCGCTCTGGGAGGCGAAGGTTCTGTTGCTGCAGAACGAAATTCCGGAAGCCGTCAGCATCGCGGCGGCCCGTGCCGCGAGGGCGGAGGGCGCCCGGGTGGTCCTCAACGCGGCGCCCGCCCGGGCCATGTCCGCCGAATTCCTCGGCCTCGTGGATGTCCTGGTTGTTAACCGGGTCGAGGCCGAAATGCTATCGGGCAGGCGCCATGCCGAGGCGGCAATCGAGGCGCTCGGCAACCCGGCACGCGACATCGTCTTGACGCGCGGTGGTGACGGGCTTCTGCTTTTGACCCGCAAAGGTAACTTTCATAACTTCCCAGCGCTGCCGGTAAAATTGCTGTCGAGCCATGGCGCCGGGGATTGTTTCTGCGGAGTATTTGCCGCCTGCCTTGCTCAGGGAGCGGGACTTGAGGCGGCATGCCGGACGGCCAGTATCGCGGCGGGACTGTTCGTCTCCACGCCGGAAACCGAGCAACACATCATTGATGCCGACCGCGTGCGGCAAGCGGGAGGATGACATGACCGATCTCTATGCCGATGACAGGGCCCTGGCGGTGTTTGGCAAGAAGGTCTCAGAGGTCTGGGCCGATCTCGAAAACGCCGCCATCGATGAAATGCAAACCGATGGCCATGAAGCTGAAAAGATCAGGACCGAGCCGTTCCTGATGATGCGCTACACGGGCCAGCTCGAGGACGTCGAAGTCCGCCCCTCGCTGCGCCGCATGACGGGGGCGGTAGACATGCGCAGGATCAACGCCGAATTCGAGGCCGTCTACGCCAAAATCAATCACCGCGTGTCGCGCTATGGCGCTGCCGGCTTCTCGATCATGGAACTCGGCATCACCGCCATCGCGGACAAAGTAAAGCCCACCCTGGAGCGCCGCTCGCTAGGCTCTATTGATCCTGCCGCCGCCCACAAGGGCAAGCGCCGCGACTACATCGGCGGGCAATGGCACGAGGCCGATCTCTATGAGATGGACCGGCTCGAACCCGGCCACGAGGTGAAGGGTCCCGCCATCATTGAACATCCGGCGACGACGCTGGTGGTGCATCCACGGGACAGCGTCGCCGTCGACGAATGGACACTGCTGCATTACCGCTATGGGTAAAGAGATTTTGTTGCGCGAACATTTCCTTTCATCCGTCATGCCAGCGCAGGCTGGCATCCCGCTACTTTTCAACGAAAGTAGCTGGATTCCGGCTTTCGCCGGAATGACGGACTTGTTGATTGAGGCCGTTCCGCAGCCACTCACATGAAAATGCTTGATACTAACGAATCCAGACTCCCGCTGCGCGGCCGCCTCCTCGAGTCCGAACGTCTGATGCAGGAGACTGACTGTTATAACGGCGTGATTGATCTCGCCCTCCGCCACGCCGACCCGCTCAAATTCGAGACCCTCCACACAAGGCTGCGCGCGTCCTGCGTTTCGGCACGCGAGATGGCCAGGCGTATCTCGGCCTCTCCGGGGGTACGCGAAGTGGGCGAAATGGTCGTCGCTATTTATACGCCCGAGGGCGATGCCGTGGCGCTCTCCAACGGCATCATGGTGCATGTCCACACCATGAGCCGCTTCATCAAGTGGATGATCCGGGAAGGCTACGAGGCCAATCCCGGCATCCGCGACAGCGACATTTTCGCCAACAACGACGCCTTCATCGGCACCGTGCAGGTGCCCGACGTGATGGATGTGATTCCGATCTACTGGGAGAGCGAACTCGTGGGCTGGGCCGGTGCCGTCTGCCATGAATTGGAATCGGGCGGCATCACGCCGGGCGGCGACGTCTGCCTTGCGCAGGAGCGCTTCACCGAGGGGCTCTTCGTGTGCGCCGAGAAGATCGGCGAGTACGATGAAATCCGCCGCGACGATGTCATCCGCTGCGAACGCAATTTGCCCATGCCGATCTACTGGGTGTTGGACGAGAAAGCCAAGGCCGCCTCCTGCATCGAGATGCGCGAGGCGGTGCGGGCCATCATCGGCGATGTTGGCCTCGGTTACTGGAAGGGGGTGATGAAGGAATTCATCGAGGAGGGCCGCCGTGGTCAGCTCGCCCGCACTCGGCAACTGACGGTGCCCGGCATCTATCGCGGCCACACCTTCTATGGCCATGTCACCGCGGGCAAGCCCGGCTTCCAGCCGCTCGGTCCGCCGAACTGGCTCTATAATATTCCCCTCGAAATGGAAGTGAAACGCGACGGAACCATCACGCTCGACTTTGAAGGCACCCAACCCTGGGGCTATCACTCGATAAACTGCACGCCGGCCGGCATGGACGGCGGCATGTTCGTGACGCTGATCCAGCACATGAATTTCGAGGGACTTGTCAATGACGGCGCCTGGATGGCGGCCGAATTGAAACTGCCCAGGGGCACTTGGACCAATCCCGGCAACGAGATGGTGGCCACCGCCACATCCTGGGCGCTGCTGCTGCCTGCCTATGTCGGCTGGAATCCCGAAAGCGACATGGGCAATATCGAAATCTGGGAACAGAACATGCCGATGGTCTATATCGGCCGTTCGATCCTGCCGAATTCGGGTGGTTCGGGCAAATGCCGCGGCGGCTGTTCCTTCATCTCGACCTGGCTGATCAACAAGACCAATCACCTGCGCCTGGTGACGTCCGAACATTCTTCGCGTGTCTTCGACAATGCCGGCATGTGTGGCGGTTATCCGGCCCCCACCTGCCAGATGCACCGCGTGGTGCGAAATCCCAATCTCGCCGAATTGATCAAGAAGCGGAAACCCCTGCCGCACGGCATCGGCCTCGATCCCGCCCATTCCGATCTCGAGAAGCTGGTGACGGGCCGCCACGAAACCAGCGAAGGCCCCTACATCACCAAGCCGCATAAATCGGGTGATATCTTCACCCATGCCTACAATGGCGGCGGCGGCTTCGGTGACGTCCTGGAACGTGATCCCATCAAGACCGCAAGCGATGTCGAGAACGGCTACCTCACGCGGCAGGCGGCCCTGCAGGTCTACGGCATCGTGCTGCGGGAAAATGAGGAGGACCGGCTCAAAGCCGATCTCGCGGCGACCGCCAAAAAGCGCAAGACCAAGCGTGCCAGGCGTCTCAGGACATCGGTCCCCGTGGCGCAGTGGATGAAGGTGGAGAAGAGAAAAGTCGCCGCGGCGCAATTCACCACCGAGGTGAAACGCATGTATGCCAGCGCCATGACGCTCAGCCCACGCTTCACCAAGGACTTCACTTCCTTCTGGGGCCTCAAGCCCGGATTCAAATTCGTTGTGGGAGATGACGAATGACGGCTTACAGCAAGGAGGTGATCCGCGATCTGGTGTCGGGTGCGCTGCCCTGGCCGCAGACCAAGCGTATCATGAGCGCCTACAAGGATGAGGACCGCTTCTTCAAAGTGCTGGAGGTTCTGCAGGAGCGCGTGGCGTGGGAGGAACGCATCCTGCTGCCCATCGGCGATCATCTTTTCATTGTGCAAGGCAAGCGCGGCCGCGTGACGAAATGCGAGTGCGGCCATGACTTCGGCGATTACCGCAAGAACTGGAAGCTCAAGGCCAACATCAATGTGCGCAACACCAAAAAGTCCCTGCGCGAAATCTATCCCAACAGCGACATCCCCGATCCTTCATGGATGGAGCTCCGCGAATTCATCTGCCCCTCCTGCGGCACGCTGCACGAGGTCGAGGCCTGCGCACCCGGCTATCCGATCCTGCATGAATTTGAACCGGACCTCGAAGGCCTCTACAATGACTGGCTGAAACAGCCGCTGCCCGGGGAATAGAGACACCATATGACACCGAAGCGCCCCAACATCCAGGCCTGGGACATGCCGCGCCTGACCCGGGAAATCCCATCCAGCCAGCGCCGCCGCCGCCTGGTCCACAAGGCGCCGGGCACCGGCAAGATCACGCCCTGGGACTATCAACCCCGGTCGGATGCCTCGCTGCGATATTATCGCGGCACCAAGCCCTATCATGAAGCCGAGGCGCGGGACCTGTTGCGGCCATGAACTTCTTGCGCGGAAGAACAGCCTTGATCACCGGCGGCCTCACCGGCCAGGGCTTCGCCATAGCGCAGGCCCTGGCGGAGGCAGGGGCCAATGTGGCCGCAGGTTCCTATATTGGCGAGGCCGGTGGCCGCCTCGGCGATGCGGAAAATATCCAGATCACCGGCGGCGCGCTCTGGTGAGCTTCACAATCGCGATAGCGCATCTTGCATTGCATCCACCAGGATGTCCGCCTCCTTCTGGCCGAAAGCCAGGGGCGGCTTGATCTTCAGCACATTGTCATGAGGACCATCTGTCGAGATCAGCACGCCAGACTCGCGCATCAGGTTGGAAATCCTGTCCGCTTCCTCGGTCGCGGGCTCCAATGTGTGGTGGTCGCGCACCATTTCGACGCCGAGAAAGAGACCCTGGCCGCGCACATCACCGATCAGCGCCTGTTCCGCGGCCAATGTCTCAAGGCGCTGCTTCAGATAAGTGCCGGTGACCGCGGCCTTCTCCTGCAGCCGCTCGTTCTCGATCACATCGAGCACGGCCATGCCGACTCTGGCTGAAACCGGATTGCCGCCGAAGGACGAGAAGAACTCCATGCCATTGGCGAAGGCCCTGGCGATCTCGGGCGTCGTCACCACGGCGGCCATCGGGTGGCCGTTGCCGATGGGTTTGCCGAGCGTCACGATGTCCGGCACCAATTCCTGGGGCCCATGTGCCCACATGTGAGCGCCGATGCGCCCGAAGCCGGTTTGCACCTCGTCGACGATGACCAGCCCGCCCGCCTCGCGCACATGGGCGGCGGCGGTCTTCAAGTAAGCATCGGGAAAGAACACCTGGCCGCCGCAGCCCGAGATGGCCTCGGCGATGAAGGCGGCGGGGCCTTGGCCAGTCTTGGCGCGGATCGTCTCGATCTTCCCGGCAACCGACTGGGCATAGGCCACTCCGGCCGCCGCGTCATAACCCTTGAAGGGGCCGCGATAGGGATCGGGCAGGGTGGCGATTTCGACATGATCCGGCTGCCCGCGCCCGCCCTTGCGGTTGAACTTGTAGGAGCTCACATCGATGAGCCCGCTGGTGTTGCCGTGATAGCCCCAGTCCACGGCGATCGTGTTGTGGCGTCCGGTGACGGTGCGTGCCATGCGCAGTGCCAGTTCGTTCGCCTCGGAGCCGGAGCAGACCAGATAGATAACCGACAGTGGCTTTGGAAAGTAAGACGCGAGCCGTTCAGCATAATCGAGGATGTTGTCGTGCAGATAGCGCGTGTTGGTGTTGAGGATCGCTGCCTGCCGGGCCAGTGCCTCCACCACATGCGGGTGCGAATGGCCCACATGGCAGATGTTGTTGACGCCATCGACATAGGCGCGGCCGCTGTGATCATAGAGATAGGCACCGGCGCCGCGCACCATCTTAAGCTTCTTCGCATAGCTGATCGACAGCGACGGACCGAGCACATGCGCGCGGCGTTGCAGCAGTATATCGGGCGGCGTTGCATCTTGCACGTAGCTTTCAGGCGCCAGTTTCAGGATGAGATTGGGATCGGGTGAAATGCGGCTCCATATGGGCCATAGGGACGGCTGGCCAACACCAGGAAATTCGCCCGTCTTGCCGAGCCGGTCGGTGATGATCTGGAAATGCAGATGCGGCGCCCAGCCGCCATTCACGAGGGTGTTGCCGATCGAGCCGATCCGCTGACCGGCCGCCACCTCCTGTCCCTCCATCACCATCGCCAGCGTCTGGCGCGACAGATGGCCATAGAGCGTCCAGAACGGCGGACCATCCTCACCGGCGCGATGTTCGAGGATCACGGTGGGGCCGTAGTCGAAGGGCAGATCATTGTCGGCGGCACTCAGCACGCGGCCCGGCAGCGGCGCATAGAGCGCGGTGTCCGGCGCGATGAAAATGTCCACGCCCAAGTGTTGCGAGCGCCATTCCGGCGAGGCGGCGGTGCGGAACTGATCACCCCGGTAGACGCCGCGATCCTCTCCATAGAGACCGATGGCAAATTGCGCGTCCTCGGCCTTGAAGCGGCCCTGTAACCAGGCCCAGTAGGCTTGCGGGTCACTCGCATGTTCCATGCCGGGAGCGCCACTCGTCAGAGACAGCAGACAGCGGCCGCTGCGGTTGAGGTCAATATCGAACATTGGCTGCGGCTGGCATGCGGCAGATTTCAACCAGCCGGCGATGGCGTCGTGTGCGGCGGCCGGTGCGAGCCCCGCCGCATGGCGCGCGAAGGCCGCAAGAAAGGCCGGGCTGGTCTGGTCGAGGCGCTCGAGCAGGCGGAAGGCTGGCGCCTGCGAGATCAGTAAATAGCCGTTATTTGGAAAGTCCTTGGCCCGGTGCGAGGAAATGCACACGCTGGCCGCCAGCCGCGCGGCCACGAGATCGAACAGCACCTCGGCCTCCAGCGTCTCGATGGCAAAGGCCCCGGCATAGGCCGAGATGAGCGGCATGGCGGATTTGTAGACATCGTCCACGTCGAGCAGGGCATAGGCGAGCGTGACCGCCAGTTCGTTGATCTGGCGGCCATAGGTCATGTCGCCGAAGTCGATGAGGCCGGTCACCCGGGGAGCCGCGCCTTCACTGACCACGATATTGTTGTCATTGGCATCCTGGTGCAGGATGGCGCCGCGCAAATGTGGAAGACGCGGCACGGCGCGCTGCTCGTAGCGCGTGAAGATGCGGTCCACGAGATCGCGCCGCTCAGGCGTCACATCGCCGAGCCAGGCTTTGACGCTCAACACCTCGTCGAGATTCCACAGGAAGGGGGGCCGGTGCGCGGCGGGATGGCCGAAACCGCGCAGCGCGCGGCCAAGGCGGCCCATGAAGGCCCCGAGACTGCCGAGCAGCTCCGGCGTCTTGGCCGTAGACGAGAAGAGTTCGCCCGGCAGATAGGTGAGCAGCCGCACCGCGTGGGCGGCCTTTGCCGTGGTCCAGACGGCAATCGTCCGGCCATCGCGCGACGGCGTCACGCGCTGCACGCCAAGCTCCGGGTCGACGGCGGCGATATGATTCATCGCCGCATTCTGCAGCGCGAGGAAATCCCGGTCTTCGGCCGCGTTGGCGATTTTCAGGACGTAAGTGCCGTGCTCCGCCGCGATGAGGAAATTCTGGTCGCGCTCGCTCACCAGTTCCTTGAATGTCCCGGTTACGCCGAAGTCGCGCAGCAAGAGCGCTGTGGCCTGCTCTGTTGTGAAATCGGGCTTGGGATGATCGAAAACGGAACTCTCGTTCACTGGGAATGTCCTTTTGTCGTGCCGGGCCTCACCACCCGGCGAAGTCCTTGACGGATTCATCGTTGACGGCACCTTGTTCCACGTCGGTGATGGCCATGTCGAGAATGTCGATGGCCCGCTGCGCATCGGCCTTGCCGAGGATCAGCGGCGGCGTGAGTTCAAGCACGTTGGAGTTGAGGCCGACGTAGTAGATGACGATGCCCAGTTCGAAGGCGCGGTACACTGTCTTTGCAGCAGTCCGTTTCGAATCCATTTCGATGCCAATCACCAGTCCGCAGCCGCGCACATCTTTGATGGCGGGATGCCGGCCTCGCAAGTCCTTGAGACTCTCAAGCAGAAATGCACCAATTTTCGCGGCGTTCGCGGTCAGTCCCTCTGCCGCAATGGTCCGCAGCACCGCGCGCGCCGCAGCCACGCACACTGGATTGCCCTGCAGCGTTTGCATCGCAAAGGCCGTCGCGTGGTCCATGATATGCGATGGACCGATCAGCGCGGAAATCGGCAGACCGCCGCCCAGGCCCTTGCCCAGACAGATCAGATCGGGCGTGAAGCCCTCATGCTCGTAGCAGTGCATCCGGCCCGAGCGCCCCAGCCCGACCTTCACTTCGTCGCTGACGATCAGGATGCCTTGGGCGCGGCACAGCTCCACCAGCCGCCGCAAGAAACCTGGTGGCGGTACGATCAATCCGCCATCGGACTGGATGGGTTCGATGAACAGCGCGCCCACCTCACCGGGCGGACAATCACTGGCGAAAAGGCGTTCCAGTGCGGCGATCACTGCTGCACCATCCTCGCCGCGCGAGGGATTGGGATAGCCGATGAGCGTCAGCCCCTCGGCGCGAACCGCATGTGACTGCACCGTGTGACCCGAGATCGCCATCGAACCCGCCGTGCCGCCGTGATAGGCGCCACGGAAGGCGATGACGCGCCTGCGGCCCGTCGCCGCCGCAATGGCGCGGAAGGCGGTTTCATTGGCATCCGATCCGGAATGCCCGAACCAAACTTTGTGATCGGTGAAGCCGGGGAAGAGAAGCAGTAACTCCTCCGCCAGTTCGACGGCGCCCCGATGGGTAGCCGAGAGAATGCTGGCACCCGCCGGGTTACGCACCGCTTCATTGACGGCCTCGACCAGCGCCGGATGCCCATAGCCCAAGCTCGCGGCACCCCAGGCTGCGGAGAGATCGATCAGCCTGCGGCCCGCTTCGTCGATAACATGAACGCCTTCGCCGCCTACCAACGCCAACGGAAAGAAGCGCAGCTTCTGCAGTCCGGCGATGGCCTGGCGGTCACGCGCATAAATGGCGTTTGCCTGCGTCATCAGCTGCGCCGCGACACCGGTGCCGGAATCAGGCCGTCCGGCCGCCACACGAGAATCAGGACAACGACGCCCAGCACGAAGGCATCGCGGAACGGCAGGGCCGCGGCAGGAAGAAAAGCCTGGAACAGCACTTCGAGAATACCCAGCGCGAAGCCCCCCGCAACCGCGCCGCTGAGGCTGCCGAGGCCGCCGATCACCGCCGCCACGAAGGCCTTGAGCACCGGCACGAAGCCCATCAGCGGATCGACCGAGCCGCGCTGCGCGATCCACAGGACCGCCGAGATGCCGGCCAGCGCCCCCGACACCGCGAAGGCGACCGAGATGACCCGGTTGGCCTTGATGCCCATCAGGCGCAGCACCTGAAAGTCCTCGGCCGCCGCGCGCATCGCCTTGCCGAGCGTGGTGCGCTTCAGGAAGAGTGTAAGCAAAAGCAACGACACGGCCGTCGTGACGATTGACAGCAGCGGCACGATGCCCACGTCTGCGAAGCCGATACTGACGGTGCCCGACAATGCGCCCGGCAGCGGCACCGGCTTTGGCCGCGCCGAGATGCCGTTCTGGAAGAACACGCGCAGGATCGCCGAGACGGCGAAGCTGGTGAGCAGCAATCCCGTCACATCGGCCTTGCGCATGGGGCGGAAGGCGAAGCGTTCGGTCAGCAGGGCCACCGCCACCGCCATGAGGATTGCCAAGATGAGTGCGAACGGAAACGGCAGCGACACGGCAATGGCGAAGAACAGGCCGTAGCCTGCTACCGTCATCAGCTCGCCATGGGCGAAATTGATCAGCGAGACGATGGAGAACACCACCGCGAGGCCGAGCGCCAGAAGGGCATAGATGCCGCCGAGGCTGACGGCATTGACGATCTGCTGCAGGAAAACATCCATGTGCTTACTCCGACAGATAAGCTTGCCTGACCAGATCGCTGGCGGCAAGCTCCCGCCCGGTACCTTCAAGCACGATCTCGCCGGTCTGCAGAACATAGCCATAATCGGCGATCTCGAGTGCCCGCGCCGCATTCTGCTCGACCAGCAGCACGGTGAGTCCCCTGGCCTTCAGCGACAAGATGAGATCGAAGACCTGATCGACGATGAGCGGCGCCAGGCCCAGCGATGGCTCGTCGAGCAGCAGCAGGCGCGGTGCCGGCATCAGCGCCCGCGCAATGGCCAGCATCTGCTGTTCGCCGCCCGACAACAGGCCGGCCTTCTGGTGATAGCGTTCGCGGAGGATGGGGAAGCGCGTCAGCTCAGCCTCGACGCGGTCGGCAAGGGCCGTGCCACTGGCATGAGCCGCGCCGCCAAGATGGAGGTTTTCGGCCACCGTCAGACTGGGGAACACCCGGCGCCCCTCGGGCGTCAGCGAAAGCCCAAGCCGTACGATGGCCTCGGTCGGCTGTCCCGAAATTCCTGACCCAGCGAAGCTGATGCCGCCCGCCGACGGCACCAGCCCCATGATGGCATTGAGCGTCGAGCTTTTCCCGGCACCATTGGCGCCGAGCAGCACGACGATCGCACCTTGCGGGACAGAGAGGCTGATGCCCTTGACGGCCATCGCCTCCCCGTATTTCACCTTGAGTCCGGTGACCTCCAGCATCAGGGCGCTGGCACGTCCGCCGGATCGGGGGTCGCGGTCAGGATGGGCTTGCGCTTGCCGCCCTGGATTTCGACCAGCGTGATGTCGCGGTTCGGCATCCGGTTGGTCCCGGCATAGGTTATCTTTCCGGTCAGGACCTCGACATCCTTGAGATTGGCCAGCGCATCGCGCAGTGCCGGTCCCTCGACACTTCCCGCCGCCGTCACCGCCGCATCGAGAATATAGGGAATCTCGTAGCCGGTGGCGACATAGACCGTCTCGGGCTCGGCACCCGTCGCCGCCTTGAACTTGTCGTAGAAGGCCCTGAGCGGGGTTCCGTCTGCCGGATAACCCGCCGTCGTATGGACGATGCCGTCGGCCACGGCGCCCAGCCCCGTGGTCGTCGGGCTGTCGATGCCGTCCGAGCCCAGCACCGGCGCCGTGACGCCGGCCCCGCGCAACTGCTGCAGGAAGGCCGGGAAATCCGGTTCATAGGCCGACGTCATGATGACATCGGGCGCCGGATTCATGGCCTTGATCTTGGTCACTTCGGCGGCGAAATCCTGCTGGCCGATCGTGTAGCTGCCCTCGCCCGCGATGGTGCCGCCCTTCTTGGTGAAGACCTCGGCGAAATATTCCGGCAGGCGCAATGTGTAGGCCGAGTCAGGCGATTTCAGAATATAGGCCGACTTGTAGCCCTTGGTCATGGCGTGGATGGCGAGCAGTGCCGCCTGGCCGTTGTCGGCGGGGTAGGTGCCGAACATATAGTCGCCCACCGCCCCCGGAATGGTCGGCGTGGTGCCGCAGAAGGTGAGCGTCGGGATCATGGCGGGCTGGCTGATCTGGCCAGCGGCGATCGAGGGATCGGCATCACACGGCGTGATCAGCACCTTGACGCCCGCCGCCACCAGTTCCTGTGCCGCC
Organism: Hyphomicrobiales bacterium; assembly: GCA_031430715.1. Classification (GTDB taxonomy): domain Bacteria; phylum Pseudomonadota; class Alphaproteobacteria; order Rhizobiales; family Aestuariivirgaceae; genus Aestuariivirga. The sequence continues at coordinate 12,680 of JANPCA010000606.1, forward strand.
TGAACGGTTGTTGCCGTATCGGTGCGCGTGTCCTTGATGTCGAGTTTCATCATGTATTTGCCGCCGAGCCCGCCCTTTGCATTAATTTCCTCGACCGCCATCTTGAAGCCCACCAGGGAGGGCTGGTCGGCGAAGGCGAGACCGCCGGTCTGGGCGGTCGCCAGGCCGATGGTGATGTCCTCGGCCAAGGCCGGGCTGGCGCACAGCATGGCGCCCGCCACTGCGGCAAAGCGGAATATTTTCATATCTTCCTCCTCTGTTGTTGTTTCAATGGGCGTGAACTCTGGTTCCGATATAGGCTTCGATCACCGCCGGATCGTTGCGGATGTCCTGCGGCGTCCCTTCGGCGATTTTCTGGCCCTTGTTGAGCACCACCATGGTGTCGGAGAGCCGCATGATGAGCCGCATGTCGTGTTCGACGACCAGCAGGCCGATGTCATGCTCGGCCCGGAGCGCCGCCAGGATGCCGACGAGTTCGTCGGTCTCCGCCGGGTTCATGCCGGCGGCCGGCTCGTCGAGCAGCAGAAAGCGCGGCGACAGCGCCAACGCCCGGGCGATCTCCAGCCGCCTGCGGTCGCCATAGGCGAAGGCGCCTGCCAGTTGTCCACTGCGGCTCGCAAGGCCCAACCGTTCCAATTGCGCCATGGCGATGGCCTGGGCCGGCCCCGCCGCATGGCCCATGGAAAGTGCTGCCACTGTCACATTTTCCAGCGCCGTCATGCGTTCGAAGAGCCGGATGTTCTGGAAGGTGCGGCCCAGCCCGGCGCGCGCCACCTCATGGGCCGCCATGCCGGTGATCGGCTGGCCGTCGATGTTGACCTCGCCTTCGCTTGGCCGCATCTGCCCGCAGATGATGTTGATGAGCGTCGTCTTGCCCGCCCCATTGGGGCCGATGAGGCCGGTGACCTTTCCGGCCGGCACCGCGAAACTGATATTTTCCAGCGCCATCAGCCCGCCGAATCGCATGCTGACATTGCGGACTTCGAGTTGCCCCCGGGTTTCGCGGGCCCGTGCGGCGGGAACGGCCGGAGGTGCGGTATTGATCCTGCTGCTGGCGGGCCAGTCGGGGCCAGCTTCCTTCAGCCCCGCGAGGCCCAATGGCCTTCGCCAAATGGTCAACAGCAGGGCCAACCCCATGCCCAACTGCGGCAGGCCGAAGACGCCGGGAATCGACAGGAAGCCGAGATCGATGCCGGTTTCGGCCTGGCGCAGGATCTGCACCACGCCGGCCAGCAGCACGGCACCCGCCACCGCACCCGTCACGGTCAGCATGCCGCCGACGATCAGCATCGAGACCAGCGTGAAGGTGAGATCGAAATAGAAATCCTTAGGGGAAAAGGCCCCGAGAAAATGTCCATAGAGTGCCCCCGCGATGGCCGCCATCACGATGCTGAGCGTCCACCCGGCGTGGCGCACGGCGCGCACATTGACGCCCGCCGCGGCGGCGGCCACCTCGTTTTCGCGCGTGGCGCGAAGCTTGAGGCCCAATGGCGCATCGCGCAGCAGCCGCGCCACCAGAATAAACAGGGCCGCCGCCGCGAAGGCCACGAACACCGTCGTGAGGCGCGGCACGCCGTAGAAGGTCTGGCTGCCGCGCGTGAAGTCGCGCGCCCCGATCAGCGTCACATGAATGATGATCAGGAAGGCCAGCGTGCCGATCGCCGCCGAACCCGCCGACAGCCGCGACAAAGGAATGCCGCTCAGATAACCGGCCACCAGGCCCGCCGCCGCGACCGCGATCAGGGCGGTCCCAAGCGAAAGCTCCTGGCCTTGCAGCCACTGTGGCAAATGCGGCAGGGCCGAGGCTTGCACACCCTTGGGCATGGTCAGCACACCCGCCACATAGGCGCCGATCCCCATGAAGGCGGAATGGCCGAACGAGACGATGCCGGAATTGCCGCTGAACACGGCCAGCGCCAGGACGCCTGCGATCTGCAGCAGCGCCAGGGTCGCGATGTTGATGCCGGTGCCGCCGAAGGCCAGTGACACGGCGAGCGCCAGCCCGCCCGTGCACGCGATCAGCACCGCGGCGCCGGCCCACGCTCTTGCCGGAACTCCGACCCAAAGGGACATCGCGTTTCCTGGATGGCTCAAGTCCTGGAACCTATCATGACCGCCCAAGGGACTGTCAATGAATTGTTTCAGTTTACGTCTGCCGTGGGAAATGTTGTAATGAATTCGACATGGCCGAAAGCGCGACGATACGCCAGGTGAAGCGTGGTTCCGGGAGCAGCAATCCGAAACCGCGGCACTCGGTGCGCGAGCGCCTCATGGAGCAGGGGCGCCATTTCTCCGATGCCGAATTGAAAGTGGTGCGCCACCTGCTGGCCAATTATCCCGCCGCGGGGCTCACCACCGTCGCGCGGCTGGCCAAGCTGGCGGGCGTCAGCGATCCGACCGTCCTGCGCCTCGCCACCCGCATTGGTTTTCAAGGTTTCGCCGGATTGCAGGAGGCACTCCTTGCCGAAGTTGAAACCCACATGCGCTCGCCGCTCACCCTTGCGGCGGGTTCGGCGGCCAAACCCTCCCGGCGCCACAAGGCCGATGTCTATCAGACCTTCCTCAGCGAGACGATGGCCCAGGTCAGTGCCACCGCCAAGGAGACGCCGACGGCGGATTACGAACGCGCCGTGGCGCTGCTCACCGATCCCCGGCTCCGCGTGCTCTGCCTCGGCGGGCGCTTCAGCCGCTTCATCGCCGGCATCCTGGAGCGTTGCCTGCATAATCTCCGTGCCAACACGCTTTTGCTGGACGGCACCGGCGCCGATCTCGTCGACGAACTCGCCGCCATCGGCAAGCGCCATCTCCTGGTGGTCTTCGACTACCGCCGCTATCAGGCGGATGTCGTGCGCTTCGCCCGCCAGGCCAAGGTTCGCGGCGGCCTCATTCTTCTGTTCACGGACAATTGGAAATCGCCGGCCGCCGCCTTCGCCGATGTGGTGCTGACCGCGCCCATCGCCACGGCCTCGCCTTTCGATACGCTGACGACGCCGCTGCTGCAGGTCGAAGCCGTCATCGCCGGCGCGGCCCAGCGCTTAGGCGCCGATTGGCGGGCCAGGGCGGCGCTTCTCGAAGAAGTACGCGCTGAAAACAACATCACGCTCGGCGATGCGCCTTCGATCCACAATAAAAGCAACCGCAAACCGCGCGAGGACCAGCCATGACGGACCGCCGAGACACTCACTATGCCGCGGGCGCCACGGCGGTGCTGTTCGTCGACATGCAGAAAATGTTCTGCACGCCGGGCCGCGATCCCGCCCATCCCGGAATGGATGCGGACCACTATTATCACCGCCGCCTGCGCGCCACCGTCATCCCCAATCAGGTGCGCATTCTGAAAGCCGCTCGCGCCCATGGCGTGCAGGTCCTGCATACGATCATCGAGGCCTTGACCGAGGATTGCCGCGATGCCTCTCTCGATCACAAGTTATCCGATCTTCTGGTGCCGAAAGGCCATCCCCTGGCCCCACCCATCGATGAGCTCGCCCCCATCCGCAACGAAATCGTGCTGCCCAAGACGTCTTCCGGCGTCTTCAACTCGACCAACATCGACTACGTGCTGCGCAATCTCGGCATCCGCTATCTGATCGTCGCAGGTGTCGTCACCGATCAATGTGTCGACATGGCGGTGCGCGACGCGGCCGACCGGGGCTACATGGTGTCCCTGCCCGGGGATGCCAGCGCCACTTACACGGAAGCCCGCCACGGCAACGCGCTCAAGGCCTTTGGCGGTTATTGCTGGATCACCGATACGGAGACCGTGATCGGGCGCATCAACGCCATTGGGCGGGGCTGACGATGGCGACCCAACGCACCGGCCATGAGCCGCTCGTCACGCTTCTCACCACCGACTACGCGGGCATCACCCGGGGCCGCTCCATCGCGGCCTCGGCTTACAAACCCGGGCAGGCAAACTCGGCCGGCTGGGTGCCGGCCAACATGTCGCTGACGCCCTTCGACCTGATCGCCGATCCCAATCCCTGGGGTTCGTCCGGCGACCTGCGCCTGCTGGCCGATGGCGAGGCCCGCTACCGTCTGCGTCCGGAAGGCTCGGTGAGCGATCTCGACATCATCATGTGCGACATCGTCGAACTCGACGGCACGCCCTGGGTCTGCTGTCCGCGCAGCTTCTTGAAGACGGCCCTCGCCGATCTGCGGCGCGAAACCGGCATGACGCTGCTGGCCAGTTTCGAGCACGAGTTCCAGATCCTCGATGCCGCTTGGCCCGCTGCCCCCGCCTTCTCCCTGCAGGCCCTGCGGCGTGCCGATCCTTTCGGCCCGTCCCTCATGGCGGGTTTGCGCGACGCAGGTGCTGAGCCGGAGGTCTTCATCGCCGAATATGGCAAGGACCAGTTCGAGATCACGCTGGCGCCGAGTGACGGTGTCACTGCCGCCGACCGCGCCGTCGTGCTGCGCGAGACGGTGCGCGAACTGTCGCGCAACCGCGGCTGGCACTGTTCCTTCGCGCCGAAGACGGCGGTCGAAGGGGTTGGCAACGGCGTCCACATGCACTTTTCGTTCCGCGCTGCCGATGGCCGGCCCGTCACATATGATGCAAGCCAGCCGGGCGGCGTCTCCTCAATCGCCGGCAGTTTCGTGGCTGGCATTGTCCGCCATCTGCCGGCGCTGACGGCCTTCACGGCACCGAGTCCGGTGTCCTATTTGCGCCTCAAGCCGCATCATTGGAGTTCAAGTTACACCTGGTTCGGTGACCGCGATCGCGAGGCGAGCCTGCGCATCTGCCCGGTGAACCGCATCGGCGGGGCCGATGTGGCCAAGGCCTTCAACATCGAATACCGCGCCGCCGATGCCACCGCCTGCCCGCATCTGGCGCTCGGCGTCATGGTGCGCGCCGGGCTTGAGGGCATACGCCAGGGCCTTGGGGCACCGCCGCTGTTTTCCGGCGATCCGGCATTGCTCAGTCCTGAGCAATGCGCCGCCCTGGGCTTGAGAAAACTTCCGCAATCGCTCGATGACGCCCTCAACGCGCTGCTGGCCGACGCCACGGTCCTGTCGTGGTTCGATCCGGTTGCCATTGAAACTTACACCGGCATGAAGCGCATGGAACTGAAACTTGGCGGCGATGCCCTCGATGATGCGCTCTGCCTCCGTTATGCGGCGATCTATTAATGACCGGCGAAGAGATATTGCCGCCGCCGGTGCGCGTCCTGAATGAGGCGGGGCCGTCTCCCTATGTGCTGATCTGCGAACACGCCTCGTCTTTCATCCCGCGGCGCTATCATGGCCTGGGGCTGGCCGGGACCGATCTCGGCCGTCATATCGCCTGGGACATCGGTGCCACGAATGTCGCCCAGCGGCTTTCGCAAGGTCTCGGCGCAACGCTTGTGCTGGCGGGTTACTCGCGGCTGCTCATCGATCTCAACCGGCCGCCCGGCAGTCCCACGTCGATTCCGGAAATCAGCGAGGAGACAGCCATTCCCGGCAATGCCGGTTTGACGGAAGAGCAGCGTCAGGACCGTATTCGAAGTTATTTCGTTCCGTTTCAAACCGAAGTGAACCGCCTTCTCGACCGCCGCCTTGAATTATCGCGGCCCACCATCATCATCGGCGTCCACAGCTTCACGCCGGTCTTCAAGGGTATCGCGCGCCCATGGCATGCTGGCGTACTTTACAGGCGCTCACAGCGCTTCGGCGCCGCCCTGGTGGCGGCCTTGGGTGGTCCACAAGCATCGATCGCCCACAATGAACCCTACCGGATCGAGGACGGCGGCGACTATACCGTTCCCGTTCACGGCGAGGCGCGCGGCCTTGATGCCGTTCTCGTCGAGATGCGCCAGGATCTGATTGCGGATGATGAAGGTGCTGCCGCTTGGGCACACCGGCTGTGGGCCGCGCTACAAACTTGCGCGGCCTAGGGCAAGCGCATCTACTTGATCATGTAGACATAAGCAGTGCTGACGCCATATTTCTTGGCGAGCTGTGCCGCCGGCACACCCTTGGCCCGCTTGGCCAGAATGTCGGCGCGCATCTTCTCGGCATCGGCCGACGAACGGCGCTTTCTGCCCGACGCACTGCCGCGCTTGGCGGAGGCGCCCGATGCTGCTTTCGGCGCACCATCTTCGGCACTGTCAAGCAAGGATTGCGCCATGGCGACAATCTTGTTAAGCTTGCCGATCTGCCGCTTGGTAAGAGACATTTAACATACTCCTTCTTTCGGAACCCTGTTTAGTAGCCCCGGTTCCGCTAATCAACTCATTATTGCACTTGGATGTTTAGCTTTGCAAGGATTCAACTATGCGGACCCCTGAAATGCTCGGCTGGCCGATGACCATAAGGCGGCGCGGAGCTAGGAATAGATTAACGCCACCCTCCGGGGCATGGATGAGTGATGTGGGATTGGAGTGAATTCGGCGGTCCGCCGGCCCGTCGCGCATTGAATGGGGGAAGAGAAAGTGGCATGAACCTGCCCGAGTTTATCTAAGCCAACCCGCATTTTTGCCCATTGCGAAAAGGCAAATCTTGCCCAAATCCGAGATCTCTATGGAATCTGGAGTTCCGCCATGCGCGATATTCTCGATCTTGACCGCTACCCCCTGGACAGACCGGGCTCGCCCGCATGGCATGAACTGGTGCGGCAATGCCGCGCCGATCTGGAAGCCTTTGGCATGTTCAATCTCGAGGGCCTGGTGCGGCCTGAGGCCCTGGCCCGCGCCATGGCCGAAATCAGGCCGGTAATGGAAACGCTGTCCTTCGTCCACCGGCGCTCGCACAACATCTATTTCAGGAAGGACGTGCCGGGCCTCGCGCCGGACCATCCGGCGCTGCGCATGGTCGATACCATCAACCACACGGTCTGCTGCGATCAGATTCCGCAGAGCGTCCCCGTCTGGATCTACGAATGGCCGCAGTTTGCCGTGTTCCTCGCCGCCGCCATGGAAAAAGCGGCGCTCTTCACCATGCGCGATCCCCTGGCGCGGGTGAATGTCATGTCCTACCGCGAGGGAGAAGCCCTCAACTGGCACTTCGACCGCTCGGAATTCACCACCACGCTTCTGCTGCAGGAACCAAGCGGCGGCGGCGATTTCGAATACCGCTCGGGCCTGCGCAGCGACGGCGATCCGAACTATGACGGCGTTGCCAGACTCCTCGAAGGCCATGACCCCGAGATAAAGACACTGAAACTCAAGGCCGGAACCCTCAATGTCTTCAAGGGCAAGAACACATTGCACCGCGTTACGCCCTGCAGCGGTCCGGATGAGCGCTATATCGCGGTCTTCTCCTTCTACGAACGGCCCGGCGTGATGTTCAGCAAGGAAGAGCAAACCGGCTTCTACGGGCGCTCCGTGTGAATCGGTCTGCAAGGCACATGCCGCGATTGCCGGTCAATCGCCCTTGCGCAGCAGGGTGCCGATGCGCCCCTTCGAGTCAAGACCGCCGCGGATGACCGATGTGGCGAATTGCAGATAGCTGGCTCAGCAGGTCCTTGCTGACGTGCTCGGGCCTGACGCCAAGTCCCAATATGCGCGCCGGCAGCCGCCGCAGTCCGGGGATCGCCATGATGATCCTGAGCGCCAATGGCGGTCTGAGTTCGCCTTTCGCCGCCAGCGTGCGGGCCAGGATGGTGTTCTGCACCATAAGCTGCATGCGCTGGGTCATCCGTGTCGGCCAGTCCCGCCGCTTCTGCACCGCGGCGAGTGCCAGACTTGCTCCCGGCCGCTTCTCCCGCAACTGCCCGGCCAGGATATTGGCGGCTGCAACCGCATCCTGCACCGCGAGGTTGACGCCGACGCCGCCCACCGGCGACATGGCATGGGCCGCGTCGCCGATGCACAGGAAACCCGGCAGCCACCAGGACTTGAGCCGGTTGACCTGCACCGACAGGAGTTTGACGTCATCCCAGGACTGGATCTCCTCGGCGCGCGGGGCCGCGAAGGAGATGAGTGGCTTCAGACTGTCGCGGAACGCCGCAAGGCCCGCCGCGCGGATCGCCTCATTGCGGCCCTTGCCGATGACGAAAGCGCATTGCCAGTAATCGCCGCGATTAAGGGCGATGAACACCCGGCCCGTATCGAAGCGGGCTTGCACCTGGCCGCTGTCCTCGGCCTGCCGCGACAGCCGGAACCACAACACGTCGATCGGCGCACCTTTGTCTTCGAGTTCGAGCCCCGCCGCCTCGCGCAAAACCGATCCGCGGCCGTCCGCCGCGACCACCAGCTCCGCATGGATTTCAAATTCGCCATCGGAACCGCGCGCGTTGACACCGCTGATCTTGCCATTCGAGCGGATGAGACTGGTTGCCTCGGTGCGCATGAGCAGGCGGAAGTTCGGGTAAGCCCTGGCGCGCTCGGCGAGAAAGTTCAAGAATTCCCACTGCGGCATCATGGCGATGAAGGGTGCCGGAACCTTCAGCCGCGAAAAGTCGGCGAGATGGATGATCTCCCGGCCGAACCGCGCCGTCAAACTGGGCACCGCCTGATGCGGCAATTTCAGAAACGCGTCGAGCAATCCCAGCTCCGACATGGTCTGCATGGTCGAGGGGTGAATAGTGTCGCCGCGAAAGTCGCGCAGGAAATCCTTGTGCTTTTCGAGCACGGTCACGTCCACGCCGGCCTTGGCAAGGAGCAGGCCCAGCATCAGGCCGGCGGGGCCGCCGCCCGAGATCAGGGCCGTGGTGGCGATCGTCTTGCTCATCTTTGCATCTCCATTGACCGGTGCCGGTGAGAATGGTTTTTTGATTTCGAATATGCGGGCGGGAAGGCAAGGCGTACCGATGGGCTTCCGATGAAGTTCTGATTTCCGCCGGACGATGCCCGCCCCTATTGCGCCGCCATGAGCTGCGGAACGCCGTCGGCGGTCCGGCCAGCCGCGGTGGGCGGTCACGGCTCGTGGCTGACCGGCTCCGCCACCTGCATCAGGCAGTCGCCGGCCTCGCACATTGTGTGCAGCCGCCGCGCGATGACGATGCCAGTTTCCGCGAAAAGAAGTGGCTCCTCGGTCTCCTCCAGCCTTTCGAGATCATGATACCACCCGGCCGTCTGTCCCTGAGCCACGTGATCGCCGAGGCTAACCGCCGGTTCGAACCATCCCCGCCGCGTGGCATAAAGGCCCTGGCTGTGGCGGGAGAGCGACAGGAGCTGGGTCGGTAACGGGTCTGACATTGAGCCCGAGAGCACGGGCCCGGCAATAACGCCGAGGGCCATGAGCAGCCGGTCGATGCAGCGCGCCGCCGCCGCCATGCTGCCGGGGGTTGCCGTACCACCACCGCCGAACTCGCCGCTCACCCCGATCGCTCCGGCCCGCCGCGCCGCCCCCATGGAGGTCGGCGCATGTTCGCCATTGCCGGCGATGAAGGCATGCGGCACGCCGAGCGCCATCATGAGGCCGATGGCCTGCCGGTGGCGGGCTTCATCGGCATTGTGCTCGATGAGGGCCGTCAGCAGATGCTCCATGGAGGTACCGCCCGAATGGATGTCGAAGATCACCTCGTGACGCGGGAAAAGTTCCGTCTCGAGAAAATAGGCGAGCCGGCTGGTGGGCGTGCCAGAAGGATCGCCCGGGAAGGCGCGGTTGAGATTGCCGCCATCGAGCGGTGAGCAGCGTTTCGCGGCCATCACAGCCGGCGTGTTGGTCATCGGCAGGATGGTGACGAGGCCCTTGACGCGCGCCGGATCGAGCCGCCGGATGAGCTTCGCTAGCGACAGTTCACCCTCATATTCGTCGCCGTGATTGCCGGCCATCAGCAGCACCGAAGGTCCCGCCCCGTTGCGGATCACGCAGACCGGCACCTTCACTTGATAGTAGGGCGAACGGTCGGCGGACAGCGGAATGCTCAAGTGGCCAAGCGTCTTGCCGCCGCGGCTGAAATCGAGCGTATGGATGAGACCTGTATGCATGGCGGGCTCACATGGTTGCGGGTTAGGGTCCGGTGACAAGAACACGGATGCGTCCGGCGTCACCGGATGGTAAGTTATTGCCCATGCCAAGTCTCTATTCGGGTCCGGTCATCGATGCCCATCACCACCTCTGGGATCTGGGTCTCGGCCGCCATCCCTGGCTGACCCCGGCGGCCTCGGGCCGCGGCGGGTTGGGCGAACTCGAACCGATCAGGCGCAACTATCTGGCCGAGGACTATCGGCGCGATGCCCGTAACCACAATGTCGTGGCGACGGTGCATATTGAGGCGAGCTGGCTCGCAGACGACTGCCTGGGCGAGACCCGATGGCTGGAGACCATCGACAAGCCAAGCGGCGTGGCGGCGCGCTATGTGGCGCATGTGCCGCTCGCCAGCCCAAGGGCAGCGGCCCTGCTTGACGAGCAAGCGGCTTGCGAACGCGTCGTCGGTATCCGCGATATCCTGAGCTGGGATCCTGACCCGGCCCGCCGTTTTGCGGCCCGTGAGGGTATCATGGATGAGCCGGACTGGCGGGCGGGCCTGGCACTGCTCAAGCGCCATGCGCTGTCCTTCGATCTCATGGTCTTCGCCCGGCAGCTTCCCGATGCGGCCCGCCTGGCGGCGGACTTCCCCGATCAGCAATTCATCCTCAATCATTGCGGCAGTCCCATCGACCGCGATCAAGCGGGCATGGCAGCCTGGCGCTACGGCCTGAAGCTTCTGGCGCGCCAGCCCAATGCCGCCATCAAGATTTCCGATCTGGTGGCCTACGATCATCATTGGACACTCGAAAGTCTCAGGCCCGTTGTCATGCATTGCATCGATTGCTTCGGCCCGGAGCGGGCGATGTTCGCCAGCGACTTTCCGGTGGCGGGCCTCCATGCCAATTTCGATGAGGTGTACGGGAGCTTCAAGACCATCGTCCAGGACTTGAGTGCCGATGAACAGCACGCCCTGTTCTTCGCCACGGCGCAACGCATCTATCGGCTGTAGCGCCGTTCATCGCCGTGCCTGCTCGCGGCCCGAGAGCAGCAGCAGCCCGAGCACCAGCGACCCGAACAGGATGCTGCGCCACCCGGCCGAGGCATTGACGACGGTGATGAGCGCGGTGATCGTCACCAGCAGCAGTGCTCCAGGCATGGTCCCGGCATAGGTGCCGAGACCGCCGAGGATCGAGGTTCCGCCCAGCACCACCGCGGCGATCGAGGCCAGCAGATAGGGATCGCCGATGCCCACATAGCCCTGCCCGTTCATGCCGAGCAGCAGCACACCCGCAAGCCCCGCCGTGCCGCCGCTGATGGCATAGACCACCGTCGTGGTGGCTGGCACTGGAACGCCCGACAGGGCAGCGGCCAGCGGATTGGCCCCCATGGCGAAGATGCGGGCTCCGAGCGGTGTAGCGTGCATGACCAGGAGAACGAGACCCGACACCGCCAGCCACAAATAGACCCCGGCCGGAATACCGCCCGGCCTGGCGTTGCCGAGCCAGGCCACCAGCGGGTTCTGCGAGGATACGGCACTGCCGCCGGCGATGATGATGAGCAGGCCTTGCAGGAAGGTCGCCATGGCCAGCGTCATGATCATCGGATGCACCCGCAAATAGGCGACACCCAAGCCGTTGCCAAGGCCGATCGAGGTTGTCATGACAAGCGTCGCGAGGATGGCCGAAATCCCGGTGGGATCGGCATCGACGGACAGGAGCGGCAGGCTGACGGCACTCACCGTCACGATGGCCGCCACCGAGAGATCGATGCCGCCGGCAATCACCACGAATGTCTGGCCCGCCGCGACGAGTCCGATCACGGCCGCCAATTCAACCAGATAACGCAGATGTCCGAAGGCGCCGAAACCAGGCTTGAGGAAACTCGCCGCACCCCACACCAACAGCACTGCCGCAAAGGTGAGAAACGGCCGGCTGCGCAGGATAGCCTGGACGCGGCGCTTGAAGGATGGAGCGGATGTGTCCGGACTCACCGCTTCCTCCGGAACTGCGGAAGTGCCACGGCGCCGATGATGATCAGGCCTTGCGCCACATATTGCGACACCGGCGTGAAGCCTAAGAAGAACATCACGCTGATCATCAGGCTGAGCAGCAGGCTGCCGGCCAATGCGCCGCGCATCGATCCCTGCCCGCCAAGGAAGCCGATGCCGCCGAGCACGGCTGCGGCGATCGAGTTGAGCGTGAAAGCCGTGCCGATGACCGGATCGCCCGAACCCGTCTGGGCGGCGACGAACAGGCCAGCACCCGTCGAGAGCAGCCCGCTGATCGCATAGGCGGCGATCAGCACCGCGTCGACCGGTACGCCGGAGCGGTAGGCGCCGACCGGGTTTTCACCCGCCGCGTAGATACCAAGGCCGAGCGGCGTGGCGAGATAGAGCTTCCACAAAAGGATGATGAAGACCAGGATCACGAAGGCGGCCGGGGTATTGCCCGCCAGCAGGTTGGAGAGCCATTCCGGAACCGCACCCCCGGGCCTCGGCAGAATCAGCAGCGCCGCCCCACCCACGATGAAGGAACCGGCCAGCGTCACGACGATGGCCGGCAGGCGGAGCTTCACCACGATGAGACCCGTCGCGGCGCCGATGCCGAGGCCGGCGAGGGCCACCGCCGCGGTTCCTCCCATAACACCGAGGGGTCCCGCCATCACCGTGGCGGCAATCACCGCGCCAAGACTGACCAAGGCGCCGATGGCCAGGCTGATGCCGCCGGTCAGCATGAGGATGGCCTGGGCCATGGCCACCAGCGCCAATGGAAACCAGCTCTGGGTGAATTTCGAGAAACCCGGAAGCGTCAGGAAGCCGGGAAACAGAAAACCGTATGCGGCGAGGAACGCCAGAACGACGATGAACAGGCCATGGAGGTTGGCGTTCCGGCGCCTCTGGACCGGCCAGTAGAGCGGTGGTGGCGCGATCATGCCGCCTCCGGCCTATCGGCACCGATGGCGGCGGCGACGATGGCCTGCTCGCTCAGGTTCCCGCGCTCCAGCAGAACCGCGATGCGGCCCTCGCGCACCACCGCGACGCGGTCGCACAGATGCACCAGTTCCGGCGTGTCGGAACTCAGCAACACCACGGCCTTGCCATCGCCGGCGAATTGCCGGAGCATGATGTAGATATCGCGCTTGGTCTCGACATCTACCCCTCGCGTCGGATCGTTGAGCAGCAGCACCTTGGGATGGTGCGGCATCCATTTGGCGAGCGCCACCTTCTGCTGGTTGCCGCCCGATAGCGCCTGGGCCGGGCGGCCGAGATCGCCCCTGATGGCGAATTGGCTCGCCAGCCCCGCCGCCGTCCGGCCCTCGCCGCGCCGGTCGCGCCGCTTGAGGGCGGGCAGGCGCGCCAAGGCAGGCAGCATGAGATTGGTGATGATCGGATGGATGATGTGCAGCCCTTCACGTTTGCGGTCGGCCGGCACATAGGCGATGCCCATGGCATTGGCCCTGGAGACGCTGCCGGGAAGTCCGGCCACGCCATTGATCTCGGCGGCCGATGTTTTGGCCGCGACGGCGCCATAGAGCCCGAGCAGCAGGTCTTCCTGGCCCTGGCCCGCCAACCCGCCGATGCCGAGCACTTCGCCTGTCCTGATCTCCAGATCGATATCGCGCATGAGACCGCATGAAAAACCCTTGACGGAAATGGCGGCCGCGGTTTTGGCCGTTGGTGTCCAGCGCGGAAAAAGGTCGCCGGGGTCGCGCCCGACCATCAGCCGCACCAGTCCAGCCGCATTGGTTCCCGCCAGCGGCCGGTCGGCGGTGCGGACGCCGTCCTTCAGCACGGTCACGTGCTGGCACAGCGCCATCACCTCGTTCAGCCGGTGCGAGATGTAGAGAATGGCCACACCTTCGCGCCGCAGCCGCTCCAGCAGCGCGGTCAATATCTTCGCCTCCGATGCCGACAGCGACGACGTCGGCTCGTCGAGGATGAGGACACGCGGCTTGCGGTACAGCGCCTTGGCAATCTCGACCATCTGCCGCCGGCCGAGCGGCAGCGCCCCGACCGGAGCCGACAGGGGTTCATGCAAGCCCGCGAGATCGGATGCTGCCTTGGCCCGGGCCGCGAGTGCGCCATAATCGATCAGGCCGAAGCGGCGCGGATAGGAGCCGAGCCCGATGTTCTCGGCAATCGACAGGCTGCCGGTGAGACTCAATTCCTGTTGGACGACCGCGATGCCCGCCTGCTGCGCTTCGCCGGGCGTCAGGTGCTTCACCGGGGTTCCGTCGATCTCGATCGTGCCACTGTCGGCTGGCAGCGCCCCGGACAGGAGGTTGATCAAGGTCGATTTTCCGGCCCCGTTCTCGCCCAGCAGCGCGTGAATCCGTCCCGGCCGCAATTCAATCGAGACATCGCGCAACACGGGGTTGCCGAAGAACGACTTCGACACCCCGCGCGCCGCCAGAAAGGGAACGTCCGTTGTCACGTCTTCAGTTGGACTGGCCTATTGTTCGGCCAGCATCTTGTCGAACAGCGCGTGATCGAAGGGCGAGTAGATATAGCCGTCGGCCGGGAAATCGCCCGCCTTGGCGAGATACTGGTCGATATTGGAATTGTCGATGATCGGCAGCGGCACCTTGATGAAGGCCGGAACGTCCTTGCCCTCGAGCGCCTGCACCGCGACATAGGTGGCGAAAGCGCCGAGCCAGTTCGGCTGCATGGTGGCCCACGACGTCAGGCCCTTCTCCTTCCACAGTTCGAGGAACTGGCGGGCATTCTCGCCGGTGATCGGCACCATCGGGCGGCCCTGCTTGTCGAGCGCCAGGATGGCGCCTGCCGACAACGCACCGCCGAGCGACAGGATGCCGTCGATCTCAGGGTTGGCGAAGAGCAGGCTGGTGACGGCCTCCTGGGCGGGGGCGACATTATAGGCGGTGTTGGTCTCGGCCAGAACCTTGACATCCGGATTGGCGGCGAGTGCGGCATCGGCACCCTTGCGGCGGTCATCGCTCACCGAGATGCCGGCCGGGCCGTTGAGGATCAGGATCTTGCCCTTGCCGCCGATGGCGTTGATGAGGAACTTGGCGGCCTGGTCGCCCCATTGATTGGAATCGGTATTGACCTTCGCAGTAACGTCGGCGCTGTCGACGAGGCTGTCGAAATTGATGATGGCGATGCCCTTGGCGCAGGCATCGGCGACGACGCGGGCCGGTGCCGTGGACGACCCGGCGATCAGGATGATGGCGTCGACATCGGAATCGATCATCGACTGAATCTGCTGGATCTGCACATTGGCATCGCCCTGCGCGTCGGTGACCACCAGTTTGTCGACGAGGCCCTGCTTCTTCAGCTCCTCAACCTCGGCCTCGATGGTGCCTTGCGTCTGCTTCATCCAGGTCGGCACGGAATAGATATTGGCCCAGCCGATCGTATAGGGCGCCTTGCGGTCGCCCTTCATGCATTTGGCGGCGGCACTTGCCTCGGTGGCGGCGCCGAAGCTGAGAACAAGGCCAAGGCAGACCGCGCTGGTGGCTGCGAGGAACAAGGATTTCATGGTGGCGTTTCCCTCTTTGAAGTTGCACTTCGACGCTCGGGATCGAGACAAAAAAGCGCTCCATCTCCCGCCAGGCGGGATAGGCTTGTTTCGTCTGAGACGGCTGGCGCCGACGTTCATAATTAGTCCGGTATTTCAGACAAGATGCTTGTATATCGGACAAGGGGGATGCTATCCGTGATCCCGGAAGTTTTCAAGCCTCTCGAACGCCCTGACACTGCAATTCTGACGGAACCCATATGCATGACTGACGGAACACTGGAACTGACGGCCGGGGAGACACCACCCGGGCTGCGGAACGGCGAGCGCCGCCGCGGCATCGACCGGGTCATCATGCTGCTCGAGGCCCTGCTGCAGCACCGCGCGCCGCTCAAGGCCGGCGACATCGCCAAGCTGATCAACGCGCCGCGCTCCACCACCTATGAAATCGTCAACAGCCTGCTCGAAGCCGAGATGCTGGAGACGGTCGGCAATGACGGCCTCGTCTATTTCGGCCGCGCCATGCATCTCTTCGGCTGGGCCTATAGCCATCAGAACGCCCATTACCGCCGCATCATCGAAGCCCTGGATGGGCTCGCCGCGGAGACCGGCGAGACCGTGCAACTCTGCGGCTTGCGCGGCAACAAATATGCCGTGCTCGATTGCCGCGATTCGCCGGGTCCCTTCCGCATCTCGAGCGACGTGGGTGTCGAGGTGCCGATTCCCTGGACCGCCTCGGGCCGCCTGCTGCTCACCCACATGAGCGAGGACGAGGTGCGGGGGTTCATTCCGCCCGGCGACTTCCGCCTGCCCGACGGGCGCCTCATCCCGCAAGCGGATTTTCTGGCCGACATCGGAACGGCGCGCCGCCAGGACTACAGCGAGACCTCGAGCCTGGCTCACCGCTTCACCTGGTGCATGGCCGCCCCCATCCGCGGCAATGGCGGGCGGATCACCTTCACCCTCTGCTTCGTGCTGCCGGTCGACACCGGTCCCGAGCGGCGCGCCGAACTCCTGGGGCTGCTGCGCGAGCGCGCCACAGGACTTTCGCTCTCGGGCAGGCCAACATGACGCAAATCAATGACTCCGCGACGTTCCCCGGCCTTCACCCGCATTGATTTCGGCCGCATGGGAAAACAGCTGGGCCACATCATGTTTCCCCACTCTCCCAATGACGATGCCTGGGGTGTCACAAGGGTGCCCATCGCGGTCATCGCCAATGGCACGGGGCCGACCGTGATCATCGCAGGCGGCAACCATAGGGAATCTTCGAGCCGTTCCACGAACTCGGAAGCGCGGTCAGCGCCGGTCAACCGGCCGGGCGCATTCACCGCATCTGGGAACCGTCCCATGTTCCCGAAGACCTTGTCTATGAGGCGGGCGGCATCCTCTACGCCCGCCGCCAGCCGGGCCGGGTGAAGCCCGGCAATTGCTGTCTTGCCGTTGCCTCGCCGCACTGACCGGCCCCTGATCTCGCGTGTCTCTATCATCGCCCGTGCCATCATTTTGATGGCCATATGCGGGCCGCGGCGCTAATTTGCGTCACTGCCTTCGCTTCTGCGATATGCAGGTGCTGGAATTCTTTGAAAGAAACGCCACTTTGCCCACCCGCATCGACCGCCGCTTCGCGGCCCTCAAGTCCGCAGGCCGCGCCGCCCTCGTCACCTTCGTGACGGCGGGCGATCCCGACTACGAGACCTCGCTGAAGATCGTCGCGGGATTGCCAAATGCCGGAGCCGACGTCATCGAACTCGGCATGCCTTTCACCGATCCCATGGCCGACGGCCCGGCCATCCAGGCGGCGGGCCTGCGCGCGCTCGCCGCGGGCCAGACCATGAAGAAGACGCTGAAGCTGGTGAAGGATTTCCGCAAGGGCGACAACGATACGCCCATCGTGCTCATGGGCTATTACAATCCCATCTATGTCTATGGCGTGGACAAGTTCCTGAAAGATGCCAAGGCCGCCGGCGTCGATGGCCTCATCGTCGTCGATCTTCCGCCCGAGGAAGACGGCGAACTCTGCCTCCCGGCCATGGCGGCGGACTTGAATTTCATCCGCCTGACGACACCCACCACCGATGACGCCCGCGCCCCCGCCGTGTTCAAGCACACGTCCGGTTTCGTCTATTACGTTTCGGTGCTCGGCATCACTGGCACCAAAGCGCCGGACCTGAAAAGTGTCCAGTCCAACGTCAAGCGCCTGAAGAAACATACCAGCCTGCCGATCTGCGTCGGCTTCGGCGTCAAGACTGCCGAACAGGCCCGCGCCATTGCCAGGGACGCCGACGGAGTCGTGGTGGGTTCGGCCCTGGTGAGTGCCATCGCGCAGAGCCTCACAAAAGCCGGAAAGCCCACGTCAAGGACGCCCAGGGCCGTGCATGCGCTGGTCGCCGAAATCGCCCGCGGCGTGAGGAGTTAGACCCGATGAACTGGATCAAGAATTTCGTCCGCCCGAAAATCCGCTCGATCCTCGGCACCGACAAGCGCGAAGTGCCGGAGAACATGTGGGTGAAGGACCCCGACTCAGGCCAGATGGTCTTCTACAAGGACCTCGAGGCCAACCAGTATGTCATGCCGCAGTCGAACTATCACATGCGCATGCCGCCCGATGTGCGCCTCAAATCCATGTTCGACGATGGCGCCTTCGAGAGGATCGCCATGCCCCAGGTGGCGGCCGATCCGCTGAAATTCCGCGACGAACGGCGCTATGCCGACCGCATCAAGGAGGCCCGCGCCAAGACCAGCGCCGATGACTGCATTCTGGCGGGCCATGGCTTGCTCGATGATTTCCCCGTCACCATCGCCGTTCAGGATTTCGCCTTCATGGGCGGCTCGCTTGGGCTGGCGGCGGGCGAAGCCATCATCACGGCGATGCGCGCCGCGGCGGCCAGGCGCAATCCCTTCATCTTCTTCATTTCGTCAGGCGGTGCCCGCATGCAGGAGGGCGTGCTGTCGCTCATGCAGATGCCGCGCACCACGGTGGCCGTGCAGGAACTGCGCGCCGCCAACCTGCCCTATATCGTGGTGCTGACCCACCCGACCACCGGCGGCGTCACCGCCTCCTATGCCATGCTGGGCGACGTTCATATTTCAGAGCCGGCCGCCTTGATTGGCTTCGCGGGCCAGCGCGTCATCGAGCAGACCATCCGCGAGAAGCTCCCCGCCGGCTTCCAGCGCGCCGAGTATCTGCTGGAGCACGGCATGGTCGACATGGTCATCCACCGCCATCAGATGCGCGAGACCGTGAGCCGGATAGTCCGTATGCTGATGAAAGCCCCATCGCGCGAAGTGCCGTCCACGGCGCTGGTGCCGGCCGGCGCTGAGTAATTCGATTGGCCCTGAGCGACGCCATCCTGACGCGGCTGCTCTTCCTGCATCCGAAAATCATCGACCTCAGCCTCGAGCGCATGCACGCTATTCTGGCCAAGCTCGGGCATCCGGAGCAGAGCCTGCCGCCCGTCATCCACGTGGCGGGCACCAACGGCAAGGGTTCGACGGTGGCCTATCTGCGCCACATCATGGAAGCGGCGGGTCTCAAGGTTCACGCCTACACCTCGCCCCATCTGGTGAAATTCCACGAACGCATCCGCGTGGCGGGCGATCTCATCACCGAGTCCGGTCTCAGCGCCCTTCTGGAAGAATGCGAGGCGGCCAACGGCCAGGAGCCCATCACCTTTTTCGAGATCACCACGGCGGCGGCCTTCCTGGCCTTCAGCCGTGACCCCGCCGACTATTTGATTCTCGAAGTGGGCTTGGGCGGCAGGCTCGATGCCACCAACGTCATCGATCGCCCGGCGGCAACGGTCATCACCACCATCGATTACGACCACCAGCAATATTTGGGGGACACGCTCTCTCTCATTGCCCGCGAGAAGGCGGGCATTCTCAAGCGCCGTGTGCCCGCCATCGTCGGTGCACAGCCAGCCGAAGCGCTGGCGGAAATCGAGCGCATCGCCCAGCGCAGCGGCAGCCCGCTCGCCATTTCGGGCCAGGAATGGCAGAGCTTCGAGCAGCATGGCCGCCTCGTCTACCAGGACGAGAACGGCCTCCTCGACCTGCCGCTGCCGCAGCTTAGAGGACGCCACCAGATCGACAATGCCGGCAACGCCATCGCAACCATCCGTACACTGAATGATCGCCGCATCGGCGACGCCCACATCGCGCAAGGGCTGAAGTCCACGGCTTGGCCAGCCCGCATGCAGCGTCTGGGGCAGGGAGCATTGTCAGCGCTTGTTTCGCCGGAGTCGGAGCTCTGGCTCGACGGCGGGCACAATCCCTCGGCCGGACGCGTCGTGGCCCAGGCCTTCTCGGACTTGAACGACCGCCATTCGCGTCCCCTGGTGCTGATCTGGGGCATGCTGAACAGCAAGGATGCGGGGAGCTTCATCGGCTGCTTCGAAGGCGTCGCCAGCCGCGTCATCGCACTCACCATTCCGGACGAGGAAAACGCCATCGCCGCCGAGGCGCTGGCCGAGGCTGCAAGGAACCGCGGCCTTCCCGCCGAAACCGCCGCAAGCCTTGCAGCGGCATTGGCCCAGGCGGCTCTCACCGTGCCCGCACCCCGCATCTTGATCTGTGGCTCACTCTATCTCGCAGGCCGCGTGCTGGCTGCCCACGGACAAGGGGAAATGACCAGGGTGAGCGGCGCCGGCAGAAGGTAGTTGTCTCACGCCCAGGGATCGATGATCTCAAGCCCATCGATCGAAAAGTGCTTACCATTGCGCGTGGCAAGCGGACATTTGTGCCGAAGGGCGATGGCGGCGATCATGCCGTCTTGTGGCGCCATGTTTTGTCCCTTGCGTTGCGCCAGTCCCATGATGTGGCCATAGATCAGCGCCGACGCCTCATCGAAAACATGGAGCCGCTCGGCAAACCGTTGCAGCAGTTCGTCCAGATAGCTGCTCAGGTGTTTGGCGCGTTCCTGTGGGCGGATGCGCTCGATACCAAATGAAACTTCAGCGATCACGACGGTAGAGATGTGGAGGTGCTTTTCATGGGCGGCAATCCATGCCATGACGCCCGGGTTTGGTTTTGGCCTGACGATTTCCGACACCAGATTCGTGTCGGCGAAAATCACAAATCGATCCCGCCGTGCGGCTTCCGGTTCTCGTCAATAATGGCCTGAAGATCGATATCCGTTCCGTATTCCCGGCTGAGCCGGGCGTAGAAATCCCCGGCGCTCTCCTTGGGCTCTTCCGGCTTTTCCTGGTGGGCATAAAGCTCAAGCGCCCGCTCCACCACTTGCGAGACACTGCGGCGTTCCTTCTTGGCCAGGCGATGGGCCAAATCACGCGCCCGCGCCGAGCGCACCGAAAGTTGCGGTTCTGCCATGGACGGAACAATAACAGAGCTGGCAGCTGCTGGCAAGAGCTGGCAGTTACAGTTACCCCCGCCGCCGCTTCCGTCTCTCCCCGCCGTTATCCCCCATGGTGACGATCTCCTTGCGCGGCGGCAGGGTCACCACTTTCATCAGTTCGCTGAACACCGCCGTCTTGTGCGGGATGGCCATGGCTTCGACGAAGTGTTGCTGGAACTTGGGCTCGACCGCCGTTTCGACCTTCTCGATGCGGCGCACCACCGCCTCGATTTCGTCGCGGGCGGCGGAATTCAAGAGCGCGATGCGGGCGCCGGTGCCCGCCGCGTTGCCGGCACTCTGCACCTTCGACAGGTCGCAATCGGGGATCAACCCAAGGATCATCGCGTATTTGACGTCGATGTGGCTGCCGAAGGCGCCGGCCAGTCTGATCTTGCCGACCGTCTCGATGCCGAGTTTATCCATCAGCAGGCGCACGCCCGCATAAAGTGCGGCCTTGCCGAGCTGGATGGCGCGCACGTCGTTCTGGGTGACGCGGATCATCGGCTCGCCGTGCCGGATCACATAGTTGAAGGTGCGCTTATAGGCCTCGATGCGTGGCGATTGCGCCGCCAGCGCGCCATCGACCAGGCCATCCTGATTGATGATGCCCGCCAGATACATTTCAGCGATCGCCTCGATGATGCCCGAGCCGCAGATGCCGGTGACCCCGGTCGCGGCGATGGCCTCTTCAAATCCCGCCTCGTCCGACCACAGATCGCAGCCGATGACCTTGTAGCGCGGTTCTAATGTGACCGGATCGATGCGGATACGCTCGACGGCGCCGGGTGCGGCGCGTTGCCCGGATGAAATCTGCGCGCCTTCGAAGGCTGGCCCGGTGGGCGATGAACAGGCGAGCAGCCGCGCCCTGGAGCCCAGCACGATTTCGGCATTGGTGCCGACATCGACCGCCAGCATGATGTCATCCGACTCGTGCGGCGCTTCGGAGAGCACCACGCCCGCCGTGTCGGCGCCCACATGCCCCGCGATACAGGGCAGCACATAGGCCCAGGCACCGGGGTTGAGCTTCAAGTCCAGTTCGCGGGCCGGCACCGTGACCGGCAGGCCGGTGGCCAGAGCGAAGGGCGCGCCGCCAAGCTCGGTCGGATCTATGCCGAGAAGCAGGTGATGCATGACCGGATTGCCGACCAGCACCACTTCGAGAATGTCGTTCAGTTCGATGCCGCCGCTGAGCACCACTTCAGCGGCCAGCGTATTGAGCGCGGCACGAATGGCCACCGTCATTTCCTTCTCGCCGCCCGGATTCATCATCACATAGGAGACCCGGCTCATGAGGTCTTCGCCGAAGCGGATCTGCGGATTCATGAGGCCGGCGCTTGCCGTGACCTCGCCCGTCGACAGATTGGTCAAGTGCGCGGCAATCGTTGTGGAGCCGACATCGATGGCGATGCCGAAAGCCCGGTCATGGAAGCCCGGCCAGATCGACACGAGACGGTTGCCACCGCCGGGTGCACGTGAATAGATTGCCGCGGTGATCTTCCAGTCGCCCTTGCGCAGGGTCTTCTGCAATCCGGAGATGATCGACAGATCGCAGGTGACGCTGTCGATCTGCCACTGATCCATGAGCGCCTTGTAGACGCGTTCGAGATCGGAGGACGGCTTGTGCATGTCCGGCTCCTCGACCTCGATGAAGCACAGCCTCGTGCAGGGATCGAGTTCGATGGCCCGCGTATCGGCCTCCTTGCGCACCACTTGTTTGTGCACTTGGGATTCGGGTGGCACATCGATGACCAGATCGCCGATGATCTGCGTCTGACATGAGAGCCTGCGTCCACTCGTCAGTCCACGGAGTTTGTCGTAGCGCTCCTCGACCTTGGAGAATTCCGAGACATGCGACGCGGTCGACATAATGCCATGCTTGGCGAATTCGCCCTCGGCCACCACAATCTGGCAGCGCCCGCAAATCGCCCTTCCGCCGCACACCGAATCGATGTCGACGCCCAGCGACCGCGCCGCCTGCAACACCGGCGTTCCAAGAGGAAAGCGCCCGCGTTTGCCCGACGGCGTGAAGACGATGAGGGGATCGGTGTTAGTCATAATTCTTCCTCGCCCTCACCCGTTTGTCTTCCCCGGGCTTGTCCCGGGGACCCATTGCGCAACAGACGCGACGGGTGAGAATGTGGCACCATGGGTCGCCGGAATAAATCCGGCGATGACAGGTTTGGTGGCTAGCTTCTCCTTCGTCTTTCCTCGCGCGCCTTGCGCCGCGCCTCGATGTCCTCGTTCGACGAAATCTCGCCCGCCGCCTGGGCCGCCGCCGATGGCGCCGCCGTCATCTCGCGGAAGCGGTTCGTCCAGAACTTGCAGTTCCGGTCGGTGCCGTTCAGCACATTGGCGCCGAAGATGGCATGCATGTCTTCGTCATGCAGCGGGTTCATGATAGCGGATGTCATGCCGTGACTCGCCGCCATGGCGAGAAAATAGCCGGTCAGTGCGCGCCTATTCGGCATGCCGAAGGCGATGTTGGAGGCGCCGCAGGTGGTGTTGACCTTCAACTCCTCGCGCAGGCGGCGCACCAGGCGGAACACCTGCTGACCCGCCGTGCCCATGGCGCCGATCGGCATGACCAGCGGATCGACGACGATGTCACGGGGCTTGATGCCATAGTCGGCGGCGCGCTCGACGATTTTCTTGGCGACCGCGAAACGCACATCCGGGTCTTCCGAAATACCAGTCTCGTCATTCGAGATGGCCACGACCGCCACATTGTATTTGGCGATCAGCGGCAGAATGGCTTCGAGCTTTTCCTCTTCGCCGGTGACCGAATTGACCAATGGCCGGCCCTTGGCGGTTTCAAGTCCGGCCTTCAGCGCCGAAGTGACGGAACTATCGATGCACAGCGGAATATCGGTCAGCGACTGCACGATCTCCAGCGTCTGACGCAGCAGCGGCGGCTCGGTCTCCTTGGGGTTGACGGCGGTGACCCCGGCGTTGACATCGAGGATATGGGCACCCGCCGCGACCTGCGCCAGCGCATCGCGGATGATGGTATCGAAATTGCCCGCCTGCATTTCGGCGGCGAGTTTCTTGCGGCCCGTCGGGTTGATGCGCTCGCCGATCACCGTGAAGGGCCGGTCGAAGCCGATGATGTGCTCGCGCGTGGCGGAGGCAACGAGGGTATGGGTCATTGGGCTTTGCCTCCATTGGCAATGAGGGTCTTGAGAGCGTCTTGGCCGAAACGGGCTTCGAGATCGGCCTTGGCCCTCTCGACTTCGGCAGCCATGTCGTCGCCAACCGTCACCGGTTCCGAGCGCCGCCAGCCGGCCAGGTAGTCATCGGTGTTGGAGGCCTGCCCACGCATCGCCGCCATGTCGATCGCTTCCATGAAGCGGTTGTCGAGCATGCGCTTTTCTTCCCTGCGCCCGATCTTGACTGAAACGGCGGAGGGAATGTCGCGCCAGTAGGTGATAATCAAATTGGCCATGATGCGAGCCTCTATGCCCTGTTCGGCGCGCGCCAGATAGCCTGAAAACGACATCCCGCCAAGGCCGGACGAAATTCACGGTTGCGAGGCCAGACGGCGCTAGAACGACGCCTCCTCCAGCTCCATCACCGGTCCGGCCCCCGCCATGATCATGGCGTGCAGTCCCGTGGTCTGCGGCAGAATGCGCCGCATGAAGAAGCGCGCCGTGGCGAGCTTGGCGCGGTGAAAATCCTCGTTGCTCCTGGGCAGCGCCGCGCCGGCCATGCGCGCCCACAGGTAGCCGAGCGCCGTCAGCGCGAAGAGCCGAAGATAGTCGGTGGCGCAGGCACTCACCTCGTCGGGAGAGGATGCGGCGCGTTGGCGCAACGTCTCGGAGGCATCATCGAGAAGTGCAATTGCCGCCAATGCGGGTTCCGCGAACTCGGCCATGCCATCGCCTTTCGATGCCGTGAGAAAGGCGGCGGCGGGGCCGCGGAAGGCGCTCAGCAACCCGAGCTGCAACACCTTGCGGCCCAAAAGGTCGATGGCCTGCACGCCATTGGTGCCCTCGTAGATCTGGGTGATGCGGGCGTCGCGCACCAGCTGCTCCTGGCCATTGGCGCGGATATAGCCATGGCCGCCCAGCACCTGGACACCGAGATTCGTCACCTCGGCTCCGGCATCGGTGAGGAAGGCCTTCACCACCGGGGTCATCAGCGCGACGAAATCATCCGCCTGCCGGCGAATGCCCGGATCGGCATGACGCTCCGCCACGTCGAGCCCCTGTGCCGTCCACAGCGCCAGCGCCCGGCAGCCCTCGGTCAAGGCCCGCTGGGTGATCAGCATGCGGCGCACATCGGGGTGGACGATGATCGGATCGGCGGGCTTGGACGGAACCTGTGCTCCCTTGGGGGCGCGGCCCTGCAGGCGCTCGCGGGCATAGGCCACGGCATTCTGGTAGGAGGCCTCGGCCACCGCCAGGCCCTGGATGCCGACGGCGATACGCTCGGCGTTCATCATGGCGAACATGGCCTTGAGGCCCTGATGCGCCTCGCCCACCAGCCAGCCGGTTGCGCCATCGAAATTCATGACACAGGTCGAGCAGCCATGAATACCCATTTTCCGCTCGATCGAACCGCACGAGACAGAGTTGCGATTCAGAGGCGTCCCGTCCGCGCTGGCGAGAACCTTCGGCACCACGAAGAGGCTGATGCCCTTGGTGCCATTCGGCGCATCAGGCAGCCGGGCCAGCACGAGATAGACGATATTCGGCGTCAGATCATGCTCGCCCGCCGAAATGAATATCTTGGTGCCGGAAATGGCATAGGCGCCATCGGCCAGCGGTTGCGCCTGGCTCCGGAGCAGCCCCAGATCGGTGCCGCAATGGGCCTCCGTCAGGCACATGGAGCCGGTCCACTCGCCACTTGCCAGACGTGGCGCGTAGAGGGCTTGCTGGTGTTCATCGCCATATTTCGCGATCGCCACATAGGCGCCGCGCGTCAGGCCGGGATAGAGGCAGAAGGAGAGATTGGCCGAGCCCATCATCTCTTCGACGAGAAAATTGACCATGTGCGGCATGCCCTGGCCGCCATGGGCCGGATCGCAGGTCAGCGTTGGCCAGCCGCCCGCGCAGAACTGGCGGTAGGCCGCCTTGAATCCCTTCGGCGTCGTGACAACGCCATTGTCAAATTGGCAGCCCTCTTCGTCGCCGGACTGGTTCAAGGGAAACAATACCTGTTCGGCGAATTTGGCGCCTTCATCGAGCACCTGGGCGATCACGTCGGGCGTGAACTCCGCGAAGCCTTCCAACGCCACGTGGGCCTCATAGCCGAAGACCTCGTTCAGGCAGAAGTCATAGTCGCGCAAAGGCGCCTTGTAGCTGGGCATGGTCAGTTCCTCAGGGGCTTGCCGGTGTCGAGAACGTGGCGGATGCGGGCTTGCGTCAACGGCGAGGCGGCGAGCTTCAGCACCTCGCGCCGCTCCAGCGCCAGCATGGCCTCCTCGGTCAGAGGCAGCGTGCTGTCCGTATCCCCGCCGCTCAGCACCGTGGCGATGGCCTTGGCGACCGCGAGATCATGGGCGCTGGCCTTGCCGAGTCTCACGAAACTCTCAGCCGCAAGCCCCAGGGCCGTTGCGGCTGAGGGGCCGGGCAGTGCGAAGCTGGGCTTTTCGGGCGCCTTGTAGTTCTTGGCCAGGGCCAGGGCCTTCGCCTTGGCGTCGGCGAGCAGGCGGCCGCGGTTCATGGTGATGCCGTCGCCGCTCCGCAGGAAGCCGAGTTCCCTGGCATGGGCCGCCGATTTAGACACCGTGGACATGGTGAGCAGTTCGAAGGCGCGGAGCAAGGCCGGCATGGGGCCCTTCGGCGCCCAAGGATTGTTCCGCATACGGAGGATCATCTCGCCGCAGCCGCCCCAGGCGGGAAGGATGCCCACGCTGGCCTCGACCAGCCCGATATAGCTTTCGGCGTGAGCCTGAATGCCCGAACAGTGCAGCAGCAACTCGCAGCCGCCGCCCAAGGCCAGCCCGGCCGCTGCGGCGACCGCCGGGAAGGGCGCGTATTTGAGTTTCTTGAAACGATCCTGGCCGAGCTTTGCCAGCGCCTCGAATTCATCCGGCCCATTGGCCTCGGCGAGCAGCCAGTTGAGATTGACGCCGCCCGAGAAATTGGCGGCATCGGAATAGATCACCAGCGCCTTGTGGTTCTTTGGGATAAAATCAATGCTGCGCGACAGCAGCGCGAAGGCCTCGGCGTCGAAAGTGTTCATCTTCGTGGTGAGTTCAAAACAGGCCACACCATCGCCCAGATCCCACAGGGAGGCGGAGCCGTTGGACAGCAGCGCTGGGCCGTTGCGCTTGACGTCTTCGAGGAGGACAATGCCCGGGGACCGGGTCAATGGCTTGTAGTTGCCATCAAGGCTCAGCGCCGACCGGCCGCGATAGAGCGGCCCATCGCCCGACTTGAGCACCGGCGCAAGCGGCAATCCCTGGCGCTCGGCCATTGTACGGAAATTGGCGATGCCGATTCGGTCGATCAGTTCGAAGGGACCCCAAGTCCAATTGTAACCGAGCCGCATGGCGGCATCGATCGAGGCGGTATCGTCCGCCGCGTCGCCCACCAGGAGGGACGCATAGGCCAGCGTCTTCAGCATCACGGCGCGGGCATAGCGGCCGTGCGCCGAGTCCTGGCGCAGCAAGGGCGTTGTCTCGTCCAGGGAAACACCGCGCCATGGCCGGTATTCGCCGGATACCAGGCCGATCGTCTCCTTGCGTTTGCCTTGCGCGCGGTTGATGCGATAAAAACCGCCCTTGCCCTTTCGGCCGGTGAGGCCATCGGCGATCATCTTGTCCAAGAAGGGCAGCGGCACATTGACGGCGTGAAAGAGATCGTCCTTTTCGAGCGCCGCCGCGAGGCTGGCGTTCACCTGCGGCAGCAGGTCGATGCCGACCAGATCGGCGAGGCCGAAGATTCCCGTCTTCGGGATGCCGAAGGGTTTGCCCATGACGGCATCGGCCTCCTCGACGCTCATCCCTTGGGCGAAGGCCTCGGTGATCGCCGCCTGCATCCAGTAACAGCCGAGCCGGTTGGCGATGAAGCCCGGCCGGTCCTTGCAGTGCACGATGCTTTTGCCCAGCGCATGATCGGCGAAATGGCAGACCGTATCAACCGCTTGCCGATCGGTGTTAGGTCCGGCGACGATTTCAAGAAGCCGCATGTAGCGCGGCGGATTGAAGAAGTGGGTGACCAGGAAATTGGTCTTGAACGCTTCGGGCGCGCCCGCTGTCAGCGCGGCCAGCGGGATAGTCGAGGTGTTGGACGAGACGATGCTGCCAGGCGCCCTGAACCTTTCGATCTGCTTGTAAAGGTCCTGCTTGACGTCCAGCTTCTCGACCACGGCCTCGACGATCCAGCCGCAACCTTCAAGGAGGGCCATGTCATCGCGGATCCCGCAGGGCGTCAACAACCGCGCATTGGCGGGCAGCATGAAGGGGGCGGGTTCGGCCGTGAGCAGCCGCGCGACCGCCGCCGCCGCCACATCCCTGGTGACGTCGAAGAGCAGCACAGGAACGCCGGCATTGGCCGCCTGCGCGGCGATGCCGCCGCCCATGACGCCCGAGCCGATGACGGCCATCTTGGCGATGTCGCGCATCAACAGGCTTCCAGAATCGTGGCGATGCCCTGGCCGCCGCCGATGCACTGGGTGGCGAGTGCGAATTGGCTGCCCTCGCGCCTCAGAAGCTGCGCCGCCTTGCCGGTGATGCGCGCCCCGCTGGCCCCCAGCGGATGGCCGATGGCGATGGCGCCGCCGTCGAGATTGACGCGAGCCTCATCGATGCCAAGCTCGCGCAGGCAGGCCAGCGCCTGGGCGGCGAAGGCCTCGTTGATCTCGACGATATCGATGTCCCCGATCGCAAGCCCGGCCCGTTTCAGGGCCTTGCGCGTGGCGCCCACCGGACCCAATCCCATGATCTCCGGCGCACAGCCCGAAATGGCGATTGAGCGGATGCGCGCCATGGGCTTCAGGCCCTTGGCGCTGGCATAGTCCGCGCTGCACACGAGGACCGCGGCGGCGCCATCGGTCAGGGGCGAGGCGGTGCCCGCCGTCACCGTGCCGTCCTGCTTGAAGGCTGGGGCGAGGCCCGCGAGAATTTCCGCCGTCGTGTCCGGGCGCAGGCAGCCATCCTTTTCAACATTGTCGATGGTCACGATCTCGCCCGCGAAATCGGCCGCCGCCGCCTTGCGCTGCGAAGCCACCGCGAAACCCTCCTGATCGGCCCGCGACACGCCACAGCGGCGCGCCACATTCTCCGCCGTTTCGCCCATCGCCATATAGGCGCCGGGGAGTTCGGCGTTGAGGCGCGGATTGGGCAGCGGATTGAAGCCCATCATCGGCACCCGCGTCATGCTCTCGACGCCGGCACAGATGAAGGCCTCGCCCGCCCCCATTTTGATGGCGCCCGCCGCCGCATGGATGGCCTGCATGGAGGAACCGCAGAAGCGGTTGATGGTGACGCCGCCCACCGCTTGCGGCAGGCCCGCCAGCAGCACCACCAGGCGCGCCAGGTTGAGGCCCTGTTCGCCTTCGGGGAAGGCGCAGCCGAGCAGCAGATCCTCGATGTCGCCCGAATCGATCCCGCTGCGCGCCACCAGCCCCTTCACAACGCTGGCGGCGAGATCGTCGGGCCTCACCTTCGCCAGTGCACCCTTGCGGGCCAGCGTGAACGGCGATCGCACAAAATCGACAAGAACGGCATCGGACATGCTTTGCTCCTTGGCGTGGCATTGTCGACGTTAACGTCAGAAGACGCAATGGAGATGCACTGCCGCGCCGTCAGCACTCCACCACGTTGACGGCAAGCCCGCCGGTCGAGGTTTCCTTGTAGCGCTCGTTCATGTCGAGACCGGTCTGGCGCATGGTTTCCACACAGGTGTCGAGCGGCACGAAATGCGTGCCGTCGCCGCGCAAGGCGAGCGAGGCCGCCGTCACGGCCTTGACCGCGCCGAAAGCATTGCGCTCGATACAGGGCACCTGCACCAAGCCGCCCACCGGGTCGCAGGTCATCCCTAAGTGATGTTCGAGGGCAATCTCGGCAGCATTCTCCACCTGCTCGTTGCTGCCGCCCAGCGCCGCGCAGAGACCGGCCGCCGCCATGGCGGAGGCCGAGCCGACTTCGCCCTGGCAGCCCACTTCGGCCCCCGAGATCGAGGCATTGTGCTTGATCAAGCCGCCGATGGCGGCGGCGGCCAGAAGGAAAGTGCGGATGCCCTTGTCGTCGGCCCCCAGGCAATGGTCGAGGTAATAACGGATGGTGGCGGGGATGACGCCCGCCGCACCATTGGTGGGCGCCGTCACCACCTTGCCGCCGCCCGCGTTCTCCTCGTTGACCGCCATGGCATAGACCGAGAGCCAGTCCATGACCCGGTGCGGCTGAATGGAGTTGGCGCCCTGCTCGTCCTTCAGCTTGGCATGGATCTCGGCGGCGCGGCGCTTGACCTTGAGGCCGCCGGGCAGGATGCCGCTCTGCGAGAGGCCGCGGTTC
This sequence comes from Hyphomicrobiales bacterium, assembly GCA_031430715.1. Lineage (GTDB taxonomy): Bacteria > Pseudomonadota > Alphaproteobacteria > Rhizobiales > Aestuariivirgaceae > Aestuariivirga. The sequence goes on from JANPCA010000606.1 coordinate 42,813, forward strand.
ATGCAGTCGCGCATGGCCTGCCAGATGCGGTCGAGGCGCTGGTCCAGTTCGGCGTCGCCCTGTGTCACCGTCTCGTTGGCGCGTTTCATGCCGGCGATGGTGAGACCCGAGGCACGGCCCATCTCCAGCATCTCGGTGGCCTTGCGGAAGGGATAGGGCACATTGGCCGCCGATGCTTGCGTCTTGTCCCCGGCCGCCGGAGCCAGGCGCTCGGCCTCCGTCTGCACGAAGCCGCCGCCGATCGAATAGTAGGTCTCGGACAGCAGGGTATTGTTGTCGTCATCGAGGATGCGGAACACCATGCCGTTGGCATGGCCTTTAAGCGCCGGACCGAAATCGAAGATCAAATCGCGTTTCGGATCGAAGGCCACCGCATGGCCGTCGGGCAACACGATGCGGCCTCCAGCGGACATCGCTGCTAGAACCGGCTCGACACGGTCCGGGTCAATGGTGTCGGGCGCTTCGCCGGCTAGCCCCAGGATGACGGCGCGGTCGGTGCCGTGACCCTTGCCGGTGAAGGCCAGAGAGCCATGCAGCGTCACGGTGAGGCGGCCCGTATGCGGCAGCGAGGTCGCGGCCGCCTTGGCGAGGAAACGCCTGGCCGCTATCATGGGTCCCACGGTATGCGAACTCGAGGGGCCGATGCCGATCTTGAAAACATCGAAGACGGAGAGAAACATGGTGGCTTTCAATCATGTTCAGACGCGCCAAGCATACTCCAGTCTGCCGCAATTTCGATTGGAAACGTCATGCCAGGGTGAGATACGGTTTTAGGAGACAAACAGAGCCATGCTTGCCGTGCTGCTCGGCGTAACCGCCGCCTTCTGCTGGTCGCTGCACGATCTGGTGGCGAGGAGCTACGCCGAGCGGATCGGCGCCTTCCGCATGGCGGCGCTGGTGATGATCTCCGGCGGCATCTTGCTGACCTTCTACATTGTGTGGGACGGCGGCATCCGGCACGCCTCCCGGGATGGCATCCTGCAGGGCCTGCTGCTTGGGCTCGCCTATGGTTTCGGTGTCGGCGGCCTGTTCAAGGCCTTCAGTCTTGGGCCGATTTCGCTGGTTGGCCCCGTCACGGCGGTCTACCCGGTGCTGGCCGTGTTGTGGGGTGTGATCCATGGCCTCAGTCCGTCACTGCCGCAATGGACTGCCGTCGCCGCCGCCCTGGCAGGTGCTGTGATCGTGGCGCGGACCGGCCCGGCAGACGGCGGCATCAACACGGTGGCGCCCGGCAAGCTGCCAACCCTGTTCCTGTTTTGCATCATTTCGATGCTGGGCTATGCGGCATCGATCATTCTCAGCCAGAATGCCGCGGTAACGGTGGGCGAGATCGAGGCCACCTGGCTGTCGCGGGCCACCGCCCTGGTGAGCATCGTGCCCTTCATGCTGGGCGAGCGGCGGCCGGCGGCGCTTTCACGCAAGCATTGGCTCGGCATCTTCGTCATGGGCGGGCTGGACATCCTTGGCGTCATCGCCGTCAGCGCGTCGGGCCGCCTGCCCGGCAAGGAATTTGCGGCGGCGGGCATTTCTTCCTATGGGGCGATCGCCGTCATTCTCGCCTGGCTGGTGCTCCGCGAGAAGGTGTCTCTCATGCAATGGGGCGGGATTGCCATGATTACCGGCGCCGTTGCGGCACTCGCGCTGCTGCAATAGCCTCAGCCGAAGCGCTGCAGGTAGGCCTCGCACAGGGCGGCTCTCCGGTTGGCGGCTTGCGGGGGGCTTTCTCCTGCCAGAACCGGGGTTGGCGCGGCAAGTTCTAGGTGCGCGCATCAAGAAAAGACTTGAATAAATCACGCGGAATGATTTATTGTGATCCGGCGTTGCGCAAGAATCGAAGAGTCACCTATAAGCGGCCTCCTTGCAGCAGGGGCAGAAAGTAGCGACGATGAACAAGCCAGCACCGCGCGGCACCGATCCGGAATCGATCCGCGCCGAGATTCTCGAGAAGCTCGCCTACTCCATCGGCAAGGATCCCATCGTGGCCAAGCGCCACGACTGGCTGAATGCCGCCATCCTGGCGCTGCGCGACCGCATCATCGACCGCTGGATGGAATCGACCCGCCGCGCCTATCAGGCCAAGGTCAAGCGGGTCTATTATCTGTCGCTGGAATTCTTGATCGGCCGCTTGCTGCGCGATGCGCTGACCAATCTCGAACTGAACAGCGCCTTCACCCAGGCATTGCAGAGCCTCAATGTCGACATCGATTTGATCGAGGCGCTGGAACCCGACGCAGCGCTGGGTAATGGCGGGCTTGGCCGTCTCGCTGCCTGCTTCATGGAGAGCATGGCGAGCCTCGACATCCCCGCCTATGGCTATGGCATCCGCTATAACCACGGCCTGTTCCGCCAGAAGATCAAGGACGGCTGGCAGATCGAACTGCCGGAAGACTGGCTGGAACACGGCAACTCCTGGGAGTTCCCGCGCCGCGAGGCCGCCTATGAGATCGGCTTCGGCGGAACCGTGACTCTCGAACCGACCGAGACCAACAAGCAGCGCCGCCGCTGGGTGCCGGGCGAGCGCCTCCTCGCCTCGGCCTGCGATACGCCGATGGTCGGCTGGCGCGGCAAGCGCGTCAACACGCTGAGATTGTGGACGGCCAGGGCCTATGACCCGATCCGGCTCGATGCCTTCAACAGCGGCGATTATGCGGGAGCCCTCGGCGAAAGCAACAAGGCGGAGATCATCACCCGCGTGCTCTACCCGTCGGACTCGACACCGGCTGGCGCCGAACTCAGGCTCCGCCAGGAATATTTCTTCACCTCCGCCTCGCTCCAGGACATCATCCGCCGCCACCTGCAGCAATATGACGAGGTGCGCTCCCTGGGCGATAAAGTGGCGATCCAGTTGAACGACACCCATCCCGCCGTGGCGGTGGCCGAACTGATGCGCATCCTGCTCGATAACCACGGGCTTGAATGGGACGAGGCCTGGACGATCACCAGGGACTGTATCGGCTACACCAACCACACGCTCCTTCCCGAAGCGCTCGAAAGCTGGCCGGTGCATCTCTTCGAGCACGTATTGCCGCGCCACATGCAGATCGTCTACGCGATCAATGCCAAGCTCATCACCGAGGCGCAGAAGCGGCCGGACTGCACGGCGGATTTCCTGTCCTCGATTTCGCTCATCGACGAACACAACGGCAGGCGGGTGCGCATGGGGCAATTGGCCTTCGTCGGCTCGCACTCGATCAATGGCGTCTCGGCACTCCACACCTCGCTGATGAAGGAGAGCGTGTTCAAGGACCTGAACACGCTTTATCCCGGACGCATCAACAACAAGACCAATGGCATCACGCCGCGCCGCTGGCTCCTGGGCGTCAATCCCGATCTCGCGGCGCTCTTAAGCGAGGCGGCGGGGCCAGCCGTGCTCGACGATGCCTCGCTTCTGGTGAAGGCCCTGCCTTTCGCCAAGGACGCGTCCTTCCGGCAGCGTTTTTCAAGCATCAAACGGCAGAACAAGGACGAGCTGTCGAACCTGATCAATGCCAGGCTCGGCATCAGGCTCGATCCCACCGCCATGTTCGACGTGCATGTGAAGCGCATTCACGAATACAAGCGGCAACTGCTCAACATCCTCGAAACCATCGCACTCTACAATACGATGCGCTCGCATCCGGAGCGCGCCTGGGCGCCGCGCGTCAAGATCTTCGCGGGCAAGGCGGCGGCGAGCTATGCCCAGGCCAAGCTCATCATCAAGCTCATCAACGACGTGGCGGCCGTGGTCAACAACGATCCCGATATCCGTGATCTGCTGAAGGTCGTGTTCATTCCCAATTACAATGTCAGCCTCGCCGAGGTCATCGTACCGGCAGCCGACCTCTCGGAACAGATCTCGACGGCCGGCATGGAAGCGTCCGGCACCGGCAACATGAAATTCGCGCTCAACGGCGCCCTCACCATCGGCACGCTGGATGGCGCCAATGTCGAAATCCTCGAACATGTGGGTAGAGACAATATCTTCATCTTCGGCCTGACCGCCGAGGAGGTGCAGCAGCGCCGCGCCAGGGGCGATGATCCGCGCCTCACGATCGAGGCTTCCGCCGACCTGCATGGCGTTCTCGACGCCCTGGCGTCGGGCGTCTTCTCACCGCAGGATGCCAACCGCTACCGTCCCATCGCCGACAGTCTCTATCACGGCGACTGGTTCATGGTGGCCGCCGACTTCGATGCCTATGCCGCGGCGCAGCGCCAAGTGGCGGGCCTCTGGCGGACCAAGCAGGACTGGACGGAGAAGACGATTCTGAATACGGTGAACATGGGCTGGTTCTCTTCCGACCGCACGATCAAGGAATACGCCCGCGATATCTGGCACGTTCCAGTCGCCTAGGAGCTTAAGCACGATGGCTGATCCAGCATGGAAGACGGACGCCTCCGAGATCGGGGCCATTGTGTCGGGAGCCCATGGCGACCCGTTCAAGGTGTTGGGGTTACACCAGTCCGGAAAGCAATGGATCGCCCGGGCCTTCGTGCCCGGCGCCATGTCGCTTGAGGCACTGTCGAGCGACGGCAAGATCGTCGGCCAGCTCGAACGCCGCCATGACGGCGGCTTCTTCGAAGGGCTGGTCAAGATCAAGGAGCGCCAGCCGCTCGCCTATCTGGCGGCCAATGGCGGCGGCACCTGGACGGTGGCTGACGCTTATCTGCTAGGCCCGGTGCTGGGGCCGCTCGACGACTATTATATCGGTGAAGGAAATCACCTCCGGCTCTATGACCGCCTCGGTGCCCATGCCATGCATCACGAGGGCCACGACGGCGTCCACTTCGCCGTCTGGGCGCCCAACGCCGAGCGCGTTTCGGTGGTCGGCGATTTCAATGGCTGGGATGGCCGCCGCCATGTGATGCGGAAGCGCCTCGACATCGGCGTGTGGGAAATTTTCGTGCCCGGCGCCAGCGACGGCCAGAGCTACAAGTTCGAGATGCTGGGCCACGGCGGCAAGCTGATGCCTCTGAAAAGCGATCCCTTCGGCTTCTTCGCCGAAGTGCGGCCAAAGACAGCCTCGCGCGTGGCGCGCACGGATAATTTTGAGTGGAACGACAAGGCCTATCTCGAAGCCCGCGCCAAGCCCGACCGGCGGCGCGTGCCCATGTCGGTCTACGAAGTCCACCTGGGCTCGTGGCGGCGCAAGGACGGCAATGAGTTCCTCTCCTACGACGAGTTCGCCGAAACCTTGATCCCCTATGCGCTCGACATGGGTTTTACTCATATCGAGTTGCTGCCGATCAGCGAGCACCCTTTCGATCCGTCCTGGGGCTATCAGCCGACTGGACTGTTCGCACCCACCGCGCGCTTTGGCGATCCGGCAGGCTTCGCACGCTTTGTCGACAAGGCCCATCAATCAGGGATCGGCATCATCCTCGACTGGGTGCCGGCCCATTTCCCCACCGACGAGCACGGCCTGGCGCGTTTCGATGGCACGGCGCTCTATGAGCACGAAGACCCGCGTCAGGGCTATCACCCGGACTGGAATACGGCGATCTTCAATTTCGGCCGGAGCGAGGTGGCGGGCTTCCTGCTCAACAACGCGCTGTTCTGGCTGGAGCGCTATCATATCGACGGGCTTCGCGTCGACGCGGTGGCCTCGATGCTCTATCTCGATTACTCGCGCAAAGAGGGCGAGTGGATTCCCAATCAATATGGCGGGCGCGAGAATCTCGAAGCCATCGCCTTCCTGCAGCGCATGAACCACGAGGCCTATGGGCAAAATCCCGGCGCCATGACCATCGCCGAGGAATCGACGGCTTTTCCGGGCGTGTCGAAGCCGACCTCCACTGGCGGCTTGGGCTTCGGCTTCAAGTGGAACATGGGCTTCATGCATGACACGCTCGAATACCTGAAGCGCGCGGCCGTCTACCGCAAGCATCACCACAATGAGCTGACCTTCGGCCTGCTCTATGCCTTCTCGGAGAATTTCGTGCTGCCGCTGTCCCACGATGAAGTGGTGCATGGCAAGGGCTCGCTCTTGGCCAAGATGTCGGGCGACGATTGGCAGAAATTCGCGACGCTGCGTGCTTACTATGGTTTCATGTGGGGCTATCCCGGCAAGAAGCTGCTGTTCATGGGTCAGGAGATGGCGCCGTGGACCGAATGGGCCGAGGCCCGCGGCCTCGACTGGCACCTGCTTGACCACGCGCCGCACCTGGGCATGCAATCGCTGGTGCGCGATCTGAACACTCACTACCGGACCATCCCGGCGCTGCATGGGCGCGATTGCGAGCCGGAAGGATTCGAATGGCTGGTGGCCGACGATAGCGAGAACTCGGTCTTTGCCTGGGCCCGGCATTCGGGCGAGGGCGGCACGATGATCGCGGTGGTCACCAATTTCACGCCGGTGCCGCGCCAAAACTATGTCCTGCCCTTGCCGGCCGCCGGATATTGGCGCGAAATCCTCAACAGCGACGCGGCCGCCTATGGTGGCAGCGGTGTGGGCAACATGGGCGGCGTCACCGCCACAGCCGAACCGAGCCATGGCAAGCCCGCCCGCGCCTTGGTGACACTGCCGCCGCTGGCCACTATTTACTTTGCTTATGAATCATAAAAAGATGACGCTGATCCAAGGGGAGAGAGAGGATGGCCGAACAACGTAAAGCGGGACCGCTGGCACGCGATGCCATGGCCTATGTGCTGGCCGGCGGGCGCGGCAGCCGCTTGATGGAATTGACCGACCGGCGTGCCAAGCCGGCGGTGCCCTTCGGCGGCAAGTCGCGCATCATCGATTTCGCGCTGTCCAATGCCTTGAATTCCGGCATCCGCCGCATCGGCGTCGCCACTCAGTACAAGGCCCACAGCCTGATCCGCCACATGCAGCGCGGCTGGAACTTCTTCAGGCCTGAGCGCAACGAGAGCTTCGACATTCTCCCCGCCTCGCAGCGCGTCTCCGAGGATCAGTGGTATGCGGGCACCGCCGACGCCATCTACCAGAACCTCGACATCATCGAAACGCACCGCGTCAAATACATGGTCGTGCTGGCCGGTGACCATATCTACAAGATGGACTACGAGCTGATGCTGCAGCAGCATGTCGACAGTGGCGCCGACGTCACCATCGGCTGCCTCGAAGTGCCGCGCATGGAGGCGGTGGGCTTCGGCGTCATGCATGTCGATACCGAGGACCGCATCACCGCCTTCCTCGAAAAGCCCAAGGATCCGCCGGGCATTCCCGGCAATCCGGAGATGGCGTTGGCCTCCATGGGCATCTATGTCTTCGAGACCAATTTCCTCGCCGATCAATTGCGCCAGGACGCCGCCGACCCGAAGTCGAGCCGCGATTTCGGCAAGGACATCATTCCGAAGATCGTCACCGGCGGCAAGGCGGTGGCGCACCGCTTCACGCAATCCTGCGTGCGCTCGGCGCAAGAAGCGGAAGCCTATTGGCGCGATGTCGGAACGGTCGATGCCTATTGGGAAGCCAACATCGACCTGACTGAAACGCTGCCCGCTCTCGATCTCTACGACCAGAATTGGCCGGTGTGGACCTATGGCGAGGTGACGCCGCCCGCCAAGTTCGTCCATGACATCGAGGGCCGCCGCGGCCAGGCCGTCGCCTCGCTGGTTTCGGGCGGCTGCATGGTGTCGGGCTCCTCGGTGCTGCACAGCCTGCTGTTCACCGGCGTCAAGGTCAATTCCTTCTCGCGCCTCGAAGGAGCAGTCGTGCTGCCGCATGTCAATGTCGGGCGCAATTGCTCGCTGAAGAAGGTGGTGATCGACAGCGGTGTGGCGATCCCCGAGGGCCTCGTCGTCGGCGAGGACCCGGAACTCGACGCCCAGCGCTTCCGGCGCACGGCGAGCGGCATCTGCCTGATCACCAAACCGATGATCGACCGGCTGGCCCTATGAAGGTTCTGTCGGCGGCCTCCGAGCTTTACCCGCTGGTGAAGACCGGTGGGCTGGCGGATGTGACGGGCGCCTTGCCGGGAGCGCTCAAGTCGCAAGGCGTCGAGATGCGCTCGCTCGTGCCGGGCTATCCGGCGGTCTTGGCGGCGCTGCACCAGCCGCAAGTCCTGTTCCGCTACAACGATCTGTTCGGCGGCGAAGCGCGCCTCCTCGGCGCCACGGCGAAGGGCGCCGACGTCATCGCCATCGATGCGCCGCATCTCTACGGCAGGCCGGGCAATCCCTATCTCGGCCCCGACGGCAAGGACTGGCCCGACAATGCCCAGCGCTATGGTGCCCTGTCGCTGGCGGCGGCCGATGTGGCGCGCGGCGCCATTGCCGGCTATCAGCCCGACCTGCTGCACGCCCATGACTGGCAGGCGGCCCTGGCGCCGGTCTATCTCAAATTCCGCGGTGGGCCGAAGACGGTGATGACCGTCCACAACATCGCCTTCCAGGGCCAGTTCCCCGCTTCGCTCTTCGCGTCGCTGGACCTGCCGGCCCAGGCCTTCTCCATCGATGGCGTGGAATATTACGGCAATGTCTGCTTCCTCAAAGGTGGCCTCGCCTCGGCTGATGCCATCACCACGGTCAGCCCCTCCTACGCCCAGGAAATCTGCACGCCAGAGTATGGCATGGGGCTTGATGGCCTGCTGCGGTCCAGGCGCCACCTGGTCAGCGGCATCGTCAATGGCATCGATACGGATGTGTGGAACCCGGCCACGGACGCGGACATCGCAACCTCCTATGCCGCCAAGTCGCTCGACAAACGCCGCGCCAACAAGCGTTCGATCGAGAAGCGCTTCGGTCTCGATGAAGGCGGCGGCATACTGCATGGCGTGGTCAGCCGCCTCACCTGGCAGAAGGGCATGGACATCTTTGCCGCGAGCCTCGACGCGCTGGTGGCATCGGGTGCCAGGCTGGCGCTGATCGGTACCGGCGAAGCGGCCATCGAGCGGGCGATCCTCACCGCCGCCGAGCAGCACAAGGGCCGCATCGGCGTGGTGATGGGCTATGACGAGGCCCTGTCGCATCTGATGCAGGCCGGTTGCGATACGATCCTGGTGCCGTCGCGCTTCGAGCCCTGCGGCCTCACCCAGCTCTATGGTTTGCGCTATGGTTGCGTGCCTGTGGTGGCGCGTACCGGCGGGCTGGCGGATACGGTGATCGATGCCAATGACGCGGCGCTTAATGCCGGCGTGGCGACCGGCTTCCAGTTTTCGCCCGTCGACGGGCCGTCACTTGAACATGCCCTCACCCGCGCCGCAAGAACCTATGCGAATACCAAGGCCTGGACCGAGATTCAGAAGCGCGGCATGGAGACCGACGTCTCCTGGGACCGCAGTGCCGCCGCCTATGCCGAACTCTACCGCAATCTTCTCAAAGCCTGAGACAGCCCGATGATCAAAACCGTAGCCACCACTCCCTTCGAAGGCCAGAAACCCGGCACATCGGGGCTGCGCAAGAAAGTGCAGGTGTTCCAGCAGGCGCACTATGCGGAGAACTTCATCCAGTCGATTTTCGACGCGTTGGAAGGCTTCGCGGGGCTGATCCTGGTGATCGGCGGTGACGGCCGCTACTATAACAAGGAAGTGGTGCAGACGGCCATCCGCATGGCCGCCGCCAATGGTTTCGGCAAGGTGATGGCCGGCCGCGATGGCCTGCTCTCGACGCCGGCCGCCTCGCATGTCATCCGCAAGTACGGTGCCTTCGGCGGTATCATCCTGTCGGCCAGCCACAATCCCGGCGGCCCCGATGGCGACTTC